>NZ_JAMBDS010000006.1:0-87381 GCF_025143785.1 Brachybacterium sp. p3-SID1565 | reverse complement strand
CCCCCCGCGGCCCCCCCCCCCCCCACGACCGCGGCGGTCGCCGCGGTGAGGGCCGCGGTCGCGGCCAGGACGCCGAGAAGTCGGCGTTCCTCGAGCGCGTGGTGAGCATCAACCGCGTCTCCAAGGTCGTCAAGGGCGGCCGGCGCTTCTCCTTCACGGCCCTGGTGGTCGTGGGTGACGGCGACGGCACCGTCGGTGTCGGCTACGGCAAGGCCAAGGAGGTGCCGGCGGCGATCTCCAAGGGTGTCGAGGAGGCGAAGAAGAACTTCTTCCGCGTTCCCCGCATCCAGGGCACCGTCGTGCACCCGGTCCAGGGTGAGGACGCCGCGGGCATCGTCCTGCTGCGCCCCGCCGCTCCCGGTACCGGCGTGATCGCGGGCGGCCCCGTCCGCGCCGTCCTCGAGTGCGCGGGCGTCCAGGACGTGCTGTCCAAGTCGCTCGGCTCGACCAACGCCATCAACATCGTGCGGGCCACCGTCGATGCCCTGAAGCAGCTCGAGGAGCCCGAGGCGGTGGCCGCTCGTCGCGGCCTGTCCGTCGAGGAGGTCGCCCCGGCCGCCCTGCTGCGCGCTCAGGCAGAGGGTCGCGCCGCGGCCCGCGCCGAGAAGGTGGGTGCGTGATGCAGCTGAAGGTGACCCAGGTCCGTTCCGACATCGGCGGTACCAAGTCCCAGCGGTCCACCCTGCGCGGCCTCGGCCTCAAGCGCATCGGTGACACCGTGGTGAAGGAGGACCGCCCCGAGATCCGCGGCATGATCCGCGCCGTCACTCACCTGGTGACGGTCGAAGAGGTGGACTGACAATGACTGAGAACAACAAGGCCGACAGCACCGAGCAGAGCCTGCTCAAGCTGCACGACCTGCGCCCGGCGCCCGGTGCCAAGACCGCGCGCACCCGCGTGGGTCGTGGTGAGGCATCCAAGGGCAAGACCGCAGGTCGTGGCACCAAGGGCACCAAGGCCCGCTACCAGGTGCCAGCTCGCTTCGAGGGCGGCCAGATGCCGCTGCACATGCGCCTGCCGAAGCTGCGCGGCTTCACCAACCCCTTCCGCGTCGAGTACCAGGTCGTGAACCTGGCGACCCTGCAGGAGCTGTTCCCCGAGGGCGGCGCCGTCACGGTCGATGACCTCGTCGCCAAGGGCGCCGTGCGCAAGAACCAGCCCGTCAAGGTGCTGGGCACCGGTGATGTGAGCGTCAAGCTCGACGTCACCGCACAGAAGTTCTCCGCCTCGGCGGAGCAGAAGATCACCGCGGCGGGTGGGTCCGTCACCACCGCGTGAGTCTCTTTTGACGGGGCACCGCGGCGCAGAATAGCCTGTGCCGCGGTGCCCCGTCCCTGTTTCGTCGGGGCCGGTCCGCACGCCACCGGGCGCCGCCGGCGCACGCAAGGCAGAGGACGGGCGTGACCGATGGTCCGCGTCCCCGGACCTCCAGGAGGAATCTGGTGAACTCGTTCGTGCGCGCACTGCGCACCCCCGAGCTGAGGGCGAAGATCTTCTTCACCCTCGGCCTGATCGCGATCTACCGGCTCGGGGTGTTCGTCCCCACGCCGGGGTTCGAGTACACCAACGTGATGATCTGCGCCGACCAGGCGATGACGGGTCAGGGCGCCGGCGTGATGGGCATGGTCAACATGTTCTCCGGCGGCGCGCTGATGCAGCTGTCGATCTTCTCGCTGGGGGTGATGCCGTACATCACCGCCTCCATCATCGTGCAGCTGCTGCGCGTGGTGATCCCGCGCTTCGAGGCCCTGCACAAGGAGGGCCAGGCAGGCACCGCCAAGCTCACCCAGTACACGCGCTACCTCACGATCGGCCTGGCCGTGCTGCAGGCCACGACCATCATCACCCTGGTGCGCTCCGGGAACTTCTTCGTGGGCTGCGCCCTGGAGCTGGTGCCGGACCAGTCCGTCCCCACTCTGCTGCTGATGGTGCTGACCATGACGGTGGGCACCGTGCTGATCATGTGGATGGGCGAGATGATCACCGAGCGCGGCATCGGCAACGGCATGTCGCTGTTGATCTTCACCTCGATCGCGGCCTCGTTCCCCGCCGCGATGGGCACCATCTTCCAGACCCAGGGCTGGATGACCTTCACCCTGGTCATCCTGGTCGCGCTGGTGGTCATGATCGCCATCGTCTTCGTGGAGCAGTCCCAGCGCCGCATCCCCGTGCAGTACGCCAAGCGGATGGTGGGCCGCCGCATGTACGGCGGCACCTCCACCTACATCCCGATCAAGGTCAATCAGGCCGGCGTCATCCCCGTCATCTTCGCCTCCTCCATCCTGGCCCTGCCCCAGATGGCCACGTCCTTCGGCGACCCGAACGCCGCCTGGGTGCAGTGGATCAACGAGCACCTGGTGATGGGCTTCTCCTTCTCGTGGGTCTACGCCCTGGTGTACGTCTCGCTGATCATCTTCTTCGCGTTCTTCTACGTGTCGATCACCTTCAACGCGGAGGAGATCGCCGACAACATGAAGAAGTACGGCGGCTTCATACCCAACGTGCGCGCCGGCAAGCCCACCGAGCGCTTCCTCACCTACGTGATCAACCGGATCCAGACCCCCGGTGCCATCTACCTCGCCCTGATCTCGCTGATGCCGCTGATCGCGATGGTCTACCTGGGCACCTCGCAGGACTTCCCGCTGGGCGGCGTGTCCGTGCTGATCATGATCGGCGTGGGTCTGGACACCGTGAAGCAGATCGACGCGAAGCTCCAGCAGCACCACTACGAAGGGATCCTCCGGTGACCACCCCCGCACAGTCCTCCCACGCCGACGCCCCGGCCGCGAGCCGGCTGCTGATCGTCGGCCCGCCCGGCGCGGGCAAGGGCACCCAGGCCGCCCGCATCGCCGAGGCGCTCGACATCCCCGCGATCTCCACCGGCGACATCTTCCGCGCCAACGTCTCCGGGCAGACGGAGCTGGGCGTGCTGGCGAAGTCCTACATGGACAAGGGCGAGTACGTGCCGGACTCGGTCACCAACGACATGGTGCGCTCGCGACTGGCCGAGGACGACGCCACCGGCGGGTTCCTGCTGGACGGCTACCCCCGCACCCTGCCCCAGGTCGACGCCCTCGATGCCGTGCTGGCCGACCTCGGCGCCGCGCTCGACGCGGTGCTGCTGCTCGAGGTGGACAACGACGCGGTGGTCGAGCGCCTGGTGGCGCGTGGGACCGAGCAGGGCCGCAGCGACGACACCGAGGAGACCATCCGCCGTCGCCTCGAGGTCTACGCCGAGCAGACGGCCCCGCTGATCGACGTGTACGAGCAGCGTGGCCTGGTGCGTCGCGTGGACGGCATGGCCTCGATCGACGAGGTCACCGCCTCCCTGCTGGACGTCCTGGGAGCCCCCGCCTCCCGATGAGCATGCTGCGCCGGGAGCGGGTGGAGCTGAAGACACCCGAGCAGATCGCCGTGATGCGGCGCAGCGGGATGCTGCTGTCGCAGGTGCACGACATGCTGCAGGAGGCGATCCGCCCCGGGATCACCACCGGTGAGCTGGACGCCCGCGCCGAGACGATGATCCGCGAGCACGGCGCCACGCCCAACTTCCTGGGCTACCACGGCTTCCCGGCCTCGCTGTGCATCAGCGTCAACGACGTGGTGGTGCACGGCATCCCCGGCGACCAGGTGCTCGAGCAGGGCGACGTGGTCTCCATAGACGCCGGTCTGATCATCGAGGGCTGGCACTCCGATGCGGCCCGCACCCACATCGTGGGCGCCCCGCGCCGACAGGCCGACGAGGACCTGGTGCGGATCACCCGCGAAGCCCTGTGGGTCGGCATCGCGGCTCTGGCCACCGCCGATCGGGTGGGGGACATCGGCGCCGCGATCGAGGACTTCGTGAATGCGGCGGCGGGGGATGCCCTCTCCCACCTCGAGGACTTCGGCGGCCACGGCATCGGCTCCGCGATGCACCAGCCGCCGGACGTGATGAACTACCGCACCCGCTCCCGCGGACCGAAGGTGCGCCCCGGCATGTGCCTGGCCATCGAACCGATGCTGATCCAGGGCCCCGGCGACTGGCAGCTCGAGGACGACGACTGGACCGTGCGCGCCACCGGGGGAGGCCGCGCCGCCCACTGGGAGCACTCCGTCGCGGTCACCGAGCACGGCATCCTGGTGCTGACCGCTGCCGACGGCGGGCGCGAGGAGCTCGCCGCTCGCGGCATCACCACCGCACCGGATCCCCTGCTCGCGTGACCGGGGTCATCCTCGGCACCCCTCGCTCATCCCGCAGGCACCGTGTAGGCTGGTCGATCGGGTGTGCTCCGTGATGAGCGCACGCGAAGCGCGGCTGCAGACGATGTGCAGCGCCCTGGCGACCCCGGTCGCGGGCACCCGCGCTCGTGTGCCGCAGACGGGCTCACCATCGCAGACCACCGTACTCGCCGCGCGGGTCCGAGGTGTGCGTTCCAGGAATGCGGAACTCGGTCACCGTGACAGCGGTGCGAGAGATTGGGGAGGCATGGCCAAGAAGGACGGCGTGATCGAGGTCGAGGGCACGGTCACGGAGGCGCTCGCGAACGCGCGCTTCCGCGTCGAGCTCGACAACGGGCACAAGGTGCTCGCGCACATCTCCGGGAAGATGCGCCAGCACTACATCCGCATCCTTCCCGAGGACCGTGTGGTCGTCGAGCTGAGCCCCTACGACCTCGACCGGGGCCGCATCGTCTACCGCTACAAGTGAATCGTCCCGGGAGAAGGAAGCTATGAAGGTCAAGCCGAGCGTCAAGCCGATCTGTGACAACTGCAAGGTGATCCGTCGCCATTCGCGCGTCATGGTCATCTGCTCGAACCCCCGTCACAAGCAGCGCCAGGGCTGAGCGGGGCGATCCGTTCGTCCCGGCCTGTGCCGTGACAGCCGCGATGCGGCAGCCCTGAGGGGCACGCCCGGGACACCGGGCACACACAACAGAAGAGTCGACACCACCGGCCACGGCCGGCCACCCGCAGACGGAGGCTGCGGCGCCGGGGGCAGAACCCCTGCGAGGTGTCGGATCAGGCCTCCGGAACAGTAGGAGAGAACTGCACATGGCACGTCTGGTTGGAGTCGACCTCCCGCGCGAGAAGCGCCTCGAGGTCGCCCTGACGTACATCTTCGGCGTGGGCCGCACCCGCGCCCAGGAGACCCTGGCCGCGACCGGCGTCTCCGGCGACAAGCGAGTGCGGGAGCTGAGCGACGACGAGCTCGTCAAGCTGCGCGACCACATCGAGGCGAACTACCGGATCGAGGGCGATCTGCGCCGCGAGGTGGCCGCCGACATCCGCCGCAAGGTCGAGATCGGCAGCTACGAGGGCCTGCGCCACCGCCGCGGCCTGCCGGTGCGCGGTCAGCGCACCAAGACCAACGCCCGTACTCGCAAGGGCCCCAAGCGCACCGTCGCCGGCAAGAAGAAGGCCCGCTGATCCAGGGCACCTGCCCTGGGCACAGCGTGTCCCGCCCCCACCGACACCTGCAGTCACTTCGCGCCGCCGAGGGATCCGGCGCATCGATCACCTGAACTGAGGAGTTCCGCCTCATGGCAACCAAGACCCGCCAGACCGCGTCGCGCAAGCCGCGTCGCAAGGACAAGAAGAACGTCGTCAACGGCCAGGCTCACATCAAGAGCACCTTCAACAACACGATCGTCTCGATCACCGACCCCACCGGTGCCGTGATCTCGTGGGCCTCCGCCGGCCAGGTCGGCTTCAAGGGCTCGCGCAAGTCCACCCCGTACGCCGCGCAGATGGCCGCCGAGGCCGCCGCGCGCCGGGCGCAGGAGCACGGCCTGAAGAAGGTCGACGTGTTCGTGAAGGGCCCCGGCTCCGGCCGTGAGACCGCGATCCGCTCGCTCACCGCGACCGGTCTCGAGGTCGGGTCCATCCAGGACGTCACCCCGCAGCCGCACAACGGCACCCGCCCGCCGAAGCGCCGCCGCGTCTGAGGCTCCTTCTCGCGGCGGGCCGTCCTGCCCCCGCCCGACGGAGCGTCACCCCCCTGGCGCCGGCGCCGAGACCGCCCGTCGCCGCACCTGGACCACTCACCTCGCCCCTCGCCCCCTTCTGAGCGTCATATGGCGGACGCTCGCCGAAAGGACTCACAGTGCTCATTGCACAGCGCCCCACGCTGACCGAAGAGGTCGTGTCGGACAACCGCTCCCGGTTCGTGATCGAGCCGCTCGAGCCCGGCTTCGGGTACACGCTGGGTAACTCCCTGCGTCGCACCTTGCTGTCCTCCATCCCCGGTGCTGCGGTCACCTCGATCCGCATCGACGGCGTGCTGCACGAGTTCAGCACCGTCCCCGGGGTCAAGGAGGACGTCACCGAGATCATCCTCAACATCAAGAACCTCGTGGTCTCCTCGGAGAACGACGAGCCCGTGGTGATGTACCTGCGCAAGGAGGGGGAGGGCAGCGTGACCGCCGCCGACATCACCCCGCCCGCCGGCGTGGAGATCCACAACCCCGAGCTGCACATCGCGACCCTGAACGACAAGGGCCGCCTGGAGATCGAGCTGATCGTCGAGCGCGGTCGCGGCTACGTCTCCGCCTCGCAGAACAAGTCGGCGGACGGCGAGATCGGCCGCGTGCCGATCGACTCGATCTACTCGCCGGTGCTCAAGGTGACCTACAAGGTCGAGGCCACCCGTGTCGAGCAGCGCACCGACTTCGACCGTCTGATCGTCGACGTCGAGACCAAGCCCGCCATCT
This sequence comes from Brachybacterium sp. p3-SID1565, assembly GCF_025143785.1. NCBI lineage: Bacteria > Bacillati > Actinomycetota > Actinomycetes > Micrococcales > Dermabacteraceae > Brachybacterium > Brachybacterium sp. p3-SID1565. The sequence continues at coordinate 80,689 of NZ_JAMBDS010000006.1, read as the reverse complement.
CCCCGCGCGATGCCGTGGCTTCGGCCGGCAAGACCCTGGTGGAGCTGTTCGGTCTGGCCCACGAGCTGAACCAGGAGGCGGAGGGCATCGAGATCGGCCCCTCGCCCACTGATCAGGCGATCGCTGCCGACCTCGCGCTGCCGATCAACGACCTCAACCTGACGGTGCGGTCGTACAACTGCCTCATGCGCGAGGGCGTGCACACGGTCGGCGAGCTGACCGCTCGCTCCGAGGCCGACCTGCTCGACATCCGCAACTTCGGGCAGAAGTCCATCGACGAGGTCAAGGCGAAGCTGGCCGAGCTCGGCCTGTCGCTGAAGGACTCCCCGGCCGGGTTCGACCCGTCGGCTCTGGACTCCTACTCCGACGACTTCGGCGACCAGTACTGACCCTCATCTTTTTCTAGGAGAACGACCATGCCTGCACCCACCAAGGGAGCGCGCCTCGGGGGTTCGCCCGCGCACGAGCGGATGATCCTCGCCAACCTCGCCACCGAGCTGTTCCGCCACAAGGCCATCACCACCACCGAGTCGCGTGCCAAGCGCCTGCGCCCGGTGGCCGAGCGCCTGGTGACCTTCGCCAAGAAGGGCGACCTTCCCGCTCGCCGCCGCGTGATGCGCACCATCCGCGACAAGGGCGTGGTGTACACCCTGTTCGAGGAGATCGCCCCCACCTTCGCCGAGCGTCCCGGTGGCTACACCCGCATCACCAAGATCGCGCCGCGCAAGGGCGACAACGCTCCCATGGCCGTGATCGAGCTGGTCCAGGAGGCATACTCGCCCAAGCAGGCCGTGGTGAAGGAGGCCGAGGGCGCGGCGAAGAACGCGGCCAAGGCCGACGCTGCTGAGCCCGCGGAGGAGACCCCGGCCGAGGAGACCACTGCGGAGGAGACCCCGGCGGAGGAGACTCCGGCAGAGGACACTGCGGAGGAGCAGAAGTCCGAGGTCTGATCGGATGAGCTGCTGACAGCTGCGCGTGAGGCCCCGGCACCGGATGGTGCCGGGGCCTCATGCTGTGCGGGGGATGCGCGGCGGGCCGGCGGCAGCGGCGCTAAGGGATGTCGTCCTGCCGGGTTGATGGGGTGTGGTGACCTCACCCCCACGCGGGACGACGTGGGGTGGGTCATCCGGGATTCGAACGGTTGTTGCACAATCGTTGCCCAGCACCCGAGATCTGGTGCCTATGGTGGACGCGTTCGCGCTGTGCCGTGGACACTCTGTAGCTTCCCCGCTTCCCCAGGAGATCCGCGATGTCCGCCTCCCTCCGCCGTCCCCTGCCCGATGCATCCGGCCGCACCCCGGATCTGCGTCCGCGGCGCCGCTCCCTCCTCGCCGGCTCAGCCCTCGTGGGTTCCTCCGTGGTCATCGGCGGCGGCACCGCCCTGGCCGATGGTGAGGAGGGTGCCCCGGTCAGCGGTGCGGAGGATCAGCCGTCGTCGGCCGCCGGAGCCGGCACGCAGGCTGCCCAGCCGCGCACCACGACCATCGCGCTGCGCGAGGCGGAGCATATCGAGCGCGACGGCCGCCTGGCTCGCCACATCGTCGGGCATCCGGCCGCTCTGGTGGGCGTGACCTGGGAGGAAGGCGGCGTGGAGCCGACCGTCTCCGTGCGTGGCCTGCAGGTGGATGGGGCCTGGAGCCCCTGGCATGACCTCGAGGTCGCTGTGGACCTGGACACCGGCGTGCGCTCCAACGGCACCGAGCCGGTGTTCTTCGCCGATGTCACCGAGGTGGAGGTGATCGGTGAGATCGACGGTGAGGATGTCACCGAGGCGCTGAACGCCCACCTCATCGACTTCCCCGATGATCCTAAGCAGGCGCCGCTGGAGCTCGATGAGGGGGCTGTCTCCGCGGAGGATGCAGCCCAGGAGCGCAGCGAGCAGCCTCCTGCCGAGGGCGAGGCGGCCACGCCCTCTCAGGAGCCACAGGAGCGCCTCACCGAGGAGACCGCCCCGGCCGAGGAGACCGGTGAAGGTGAGGACCCGGCGGATGCGCCGGCGCCCTCCGATGGCGGCGGCGCGACCGTGGGCGGCGGGGGAGTAGGGACCGCGCGGCCTGCCCTCGGGCCGATCGTGCCGATGTCCCTGGTCCCGCGGGACCTGTGTATCCCCGGGGCGCCGCGGATCGTGACCCGCGCCCAGTGGGGCGCCGATGAGCGAGCCGCCCGTTCCAGCTCCACCAGCTCTGCGCTGAAGGCCGTGGTGCTGCACCACACCGCCGGCACCAACAACTACTCGCCCTCGCAGGCCGCGCAGCAGATCCGCGGGATCTTCGACTATCACGTGCGCACGCTGGGCTGGGCGGACATCGGCTACAACGTGCTGATCGACCGCTATGGAACGATCTACGAGGGCCGACGGGGCGGTCTGACCCGCAACGTGAACGGCGCCCACGCGCTGGGCTTCAACACCGGCAGCTTCGGCATCTCCGTGATGGGCGACTACTCCTCGCTCCGGGCGAGCTCCGAGGCGCGGGAGGCGATCATGCGCGTCGCCTCCTGGAAATTGCTGTCCACCTTCCGGGCGAAGGTCGACGAGACGTCGTCCTGGACGGTTGGCGTGGACGGGATCCGCTGGCCCCGCGGCACGAAGGTGAACATGCCGCGGCTCTTCGGGCACCGGGACGTCAACCTCACCGCATGCCCCGGGAACGGGCTGTACAACGAGATGGACAGCCTGCGATGGGGGATCCAGAGCCGCATCGACTCTGGATGGCGCTACCACCTCGGGGCCTTCCAGCGCCACGGTGGTGAGTCCGTGCTGGGGACAGTCCTCATGTCAGCGCAGAAGGAGGGGGACTACACGATCACGCGCCTGTCCAAGGGCATCGTGGTCTCCGGGCCTGGCCTGTCCGCGCGCGCCGCGACGACCACCGACTCCATCCGCCGCAGCTGGCACCCCAGCTGGGGGCGACCCGAAGCGGACTACGTGAGCACGGACGGCCGCTACACCCAGCGTTTCGACAACGGGGTCGCGGTACGGGAGAACTACCGCAATCGGTTCGTGTCCGCGTACTTCGTGGATGTCCCGACGAGCCACCGCTACTTCGTCGAGATCCACGATCTGCGTGAGCAGGGCATCATCCCCGGCTGGTCGGGTCGTCGATTCCTGGGCAAAGAGGCGACCACCCGCAACCAGGCGGTGACATTCCTGTACCGCCTGATGGGTTCGCCGAGCTTCACCCCGCCCTCGAGATCGCGCTTCACCGATATCACTCCGCGTCACGCGCAGTACAAGGCGGTGACCTGGGCTCATGCGCAGGGCATTCTGGAGCCCTACGCGGACGGTACTTTCCGCCCGTCGGCGGCTGTGCGCCGCGATGAACTCTCTCGCCTCCTGTATCGCGCTGCGGGAAGCTCACGCTGGTCACCGGATCGGGCCTACGCGTTCTCGGACGTCTCCCGTTCCTCGGAGTACGCCACCGAGATCGCATGGATGGCGGACAACGAGATCTCGACCGGCTGGGGCCGCTGGTTCAAGCCCGGTGACGCGGTGAACCACGAACGGCTGGCAGCGCTGCTGACACGGTTCCAGCGTGTGATCGGCTGACGGTTTCCTGAGCCGACCGGCGCGGCGGGCGGTGTGCGATCTTCAACATCGCTCACCGCCCGTCGCAGGTCCTCAACCGAAGTACCGCGGGAGCGTGCCCTCGCGCAGCTCCCTCAGCTCAGCGACCTTGAAGGAGCCTGCGCCCTCGATCTCGAGCGCATCCCCGCCGGTGGTGCCCAGACGCAGCACAGGCACCCCGTGTTCCGCAGCGAGAGCTCGCAGCCGCTCCGCGCGGTCCGCAGGTACAGCCACGACGGCGCGAGCCTGCGACTCGGAGAACAGCGCGGTGAACACATCCACACCATCGCGAGCGGTGAGCTCGGACAGCTCGATCCGGGCTCCGGTGCCGAAGCGGGTCACGGACTCCATGAGCGTCTGCGCGAGACCGCCCTGGGACAGATCATGCGCGGCTGCCGCGAGGCCCTCATCGGCCGATCCCACGAGCACGCGGGCGAGCGCCTTCTCCGCCTCGAGATCCACGCGCGGCGGCATCCCGCCCAGATGCTGGTGCATCACGTCGGCCCAGGCGGATCCGGAGAGCTCCTCGCGGGTGGTGCCCAGCAGCAGGATGTCCAGGCCCTCCTCGTGCCAGCCGGTGGGCACCCGGCGCGCCACGTCCTCGAGCACGCCGAGCACACCCACCACGGGGGTGGGGTGGATCGCGGAGCCCTGCACGCCGGGCTCACCGGTGGAGTTGTACAGAGAGACGTTGCCACCGGTCACGGGCACGCCGAGCACCTGGCAGGCCTCGGAGAGCCCCTCGATCGCCTCGACCAGCTGCCACATGGGGCCCGGATCCTCCGGGGAGCCGAAGTTCAGGCAGTCGGTGACCGCGAGCGGTTCGGCACCCACCGTGGCCACATTGCGGTACGCCTCAGCGAGGGCCAGCTGCGCCCCGGCGCGGGGGTCGAGTTCGCAATAGCGCCCGTTGGCGTCGGTGGCCAGGGCCACGCCGCGCCCGGTGGACTCATCCACCCGCACCACACCGGCGTCGTCCGGCATGGCCAGGGCGGTGTTGCCGCCCACGTAGCGGTCGTACTGGTCGGTGACCCAGGCGGCGGAGGCCAGGTTGGGGGAGGAGATCAGAGCGCGCAGCTGCTCCGCGATGCCCGCGGCATCCCGAGGCCGCTCGAGCGTCTCGGCACGATCGGCCTGCAGGGCGTCCTGCCAGTCGGGACGGGCGTAGGGACGGTCGTAGACGGGGGAGTCCACCGCGACGGTGGCCGGGTCCACGTCCACGATCCGCTGGCCGTGGTGGTCGATCACCAGGCGTCCATCGCCGGTGACCTCGCCGATCACGGACATCTCCACGTCCCAGCGGGCGCAGATCGCGGTGAAGTCATCGAGCATCTCCGGCCTCACCACGGCCATCATCCGCTCCTGGGACTCGCTCATGAGGATCTCCCCGGCGTTCAGGGTGGGATCCCGCAGCAGCACGTTCTCCAAATCGATCCGCATGCCGGATCCACCGTTGGCGGCGAGCTCGCTGGTGGCGCAGGAGATGCCGGCCGCGCCCAGGTCCTGGATCCCCTCCACCGCACCCGCGGCGAACAGCTCCAGGCAGCACTCGATCAGCAGCTTCTCCATGAACGGGTCGCCCACCTGCACGCTGGGGCGCTTGGCCGGGCCGTCCTCCTCGAAGGTCTCCGAGGCCAGGATCGAGGCACCGCCGATGCCGTCGCCGCCGGTGCGGGCGCCGAACAGCACCACCTTGTTCCCCGGTCCCGTGGCGGAGGCCAGGTGGATGTCCTCGTGCCGCAGCACGCCCAGGCACAGGGCGTTGACCAGCGGGTTCGTCTGGTACGTGGGGTCGAAGACGGTCTCACCGCCGATGTTGGGCAGGCCCAGCGAGTTGCCGTACCCGCCGATGCCGGCCACCACGCCGTGGACCACCCGGGCGGTGTCGGGGTGATCGATGGCGCCGAAGCGCAACTGGTCCATCACCGCGACGGGGCGAGCACCCATGGAGATGATGTCGCGCACGATGCCGCCCACACCGGTGGCTGCACCCTGGTGGGGCTCGACGTAGCTGGGGTGGTTGTGGGACTCGACCTTGAAGGTCACCGCCCAGCCGTCGCCGATGTCCACGACGCCGGCGTTCTCGCCCATACCCACCAGCAGGTGCTCCCGCATCTCCTCGGTGGTGCGCTCGCCGAAGCGTCGCAGGTGCTTCTTGGAGGACTTGTAGGAGCAGTGCTCGGACCACATCACCGAGTACATGGCGAGCTCGGCCGCGGTGGGGCGGCGCCCCAGGATCTCGCGGATCCGCGCGTACTCGTCGTCCTTCAGGCCGAGCTCGGCGTAGGGCAGCTCCAGATCGGGGGTCGACGCGGCGTGCTCGACGGTGTCGGTCTGCCCGGGGGCCCCCGGTGCGGGATCGGCGGGGGCGGAGGAGTTCGCAGCGGTCATCGCGGGGTCGGGTCCGTTCGTCACGAGGGGCGCCGGCGGGTCCTGGCGCGGCGCCCCCAGTCTACGATCGGACGCATCCGCGGTGACCCGCGGCCCGGGGTTCGGCAGCAGTGACGAACGATCGGCCGCACCGGGAGCGCCCCGGCGCGGCCGATCCGTCAGCGGTGACGCCGATCAGCGCCGAGCTCGATCAGCGCCCTGCACCCTGGCGCTTCCTGGCCGCCTGCTTCTCCTTCTTCGCCCGTTCGCGCAGCACCTTCTCGCTGACCGGGGCGCTGGTGCTGGCCCGCTGGGCGCGGTGGTAGGCGGCGGCCTCGTCCTGGCGCTCCTGCTCCCCACCCAGCGCGATGGGCGCGCGCACGTGGCCGGGTCGCACGTCGAAGGCCGCGATCAGGTCCAGGGCGTGCGGGCGCAGACGCCACAGCAGCCGGCGCAGATCGGAGGTGATCTGGCGCCCGCGCTGAGCGGAGATCAGTCCGTTGAGCAGGAACCAGGCCAGGTCGGCGTTGATGCGGTCCAGCCCGAACAGGTCGCGCACATCGGTCAGCACGGTGCGGGAGTCCTCGTCCTCGAGCGCCTCGATGCCGGCGGTGAAGGCCCGCCACAGCACCAGCTCGGCGTGGGCGCGGGCCGCTGCCAGCATCTCCACCTGGTGCTTGTTGACGTGCGCTGCGGCATCGGCCGGGCTCATGCGGGCGGCGGGGCGCAACGACAGCGCCACCTCCTCCACCTTCACCCGGGCCCGGGAGGCCAGCATCTCCTCCTGGAAGTCGGCACTGCGCATCGAGTCGAACGCCCGCTTGGGGCTGCCCAGGTCGCTGAGGTCCTGCGCCAGGCGGGTCCAGGGGGTGTGACGGCGGGCCAGCACCTCGGCCCGCTGGGCGATGAACCGGCCGATCCCGGCGCGGTCGATGGTCTTCAGCTCCGAGGTGTAGTCGCTCAGCAGGCGCTTGGCCACCAGCTGCAGCAGCACCGTGTTGTCGCCCTCGAAGGTGGCGTACACGTCGAGGTCCTGGTGAAGGCCCACCAACTGGTTCTCGGCCATGAACCCGGCGCCGCCGCAAGCCTCCCGGCACTCCTGGATGGTGTCCAGGGCCAGTCGCGTGGAGGTGGGCTTGAGGGCGGCGGCCATGGTCTCGAGGTCTTCACGGGCCTCGGGGGTGTCGCCGCGCCCGGAGAACACGTCATCGAAGGCCTGCAGCAGCTGCTCGTGGGCGAAGGCCCCGGCGTAGGTGGCGGCCAGCTTGGGCATCAGGCGGTGCAGATGGCTCTGGTAGTCCAGCAGCACCATCTCCCGCGTGGGATCGGCAGCGGTGAACTGGCGGCGCTGGGTCGCGTAGGTGATCGCGATGTGCAGCGCCAGCTGCGTGGCCCGGTTCGCGGCGCCGTCCAGGGAGACGCGACCCTGCACCAGGGTGCCCAGCATGGTGAAGAAGCGCCGGCCGGGGGACTCGATGGGGGAGGAGTAGGTGCCGTCGGGCGCCACGTCCCCGTAGCGGTTCAACAGGTTGGTGCGCGGCACCCGCACCTGGTCGAAGGCCAGGCGCCCGTTGTCGATGCCGTTGAGCCCGCCCTTGGGGCCGTCGTCCTCGGAGGAGATGCCGGGCAGCAGCTCGCCGTTCTCGTCGCGGATCGGCACGTAGAAGCAGTGGACCCCGTGGTCCACTCCCTGCGTGATGAGGCGGGCGAACACGGTGGCGGCCCGGGCGTGCAGGGCCGCGTTGCCCAGGTAGTCCTTCCAGGCGGCCCGGAAGGGGGTGTGGATCACCCACTCCTCGGTGTCCGCGTCGTAGGTGGCGGTGGTGGCCAGGGACTGCACGTCGGAGCCGTGGCCGATCTCGGTCATGGCGAAGGCGCCGGGGATCTGAAGGCTCATGGCGTCGGGCACCCAGCGATGGTGCTGCTCCTCATCGCCCAGCTGGATGATGGCCGCGGTGAACAACCCCCACTGCACGCCGGCCTTGATCTGCATGGACGGGTCGGCGACCACCAGCTCCTCGAAGGCGGCCACGTTCCCGCCGTTGTCGTTGGGGCCTCCCAGGTGCTCGGGCAGCATCTTGTGGGAGGTCTCGTCGGCCACCAGCAGGTGCAGCTGCTCCAGCACCCGTGCGCGGTGCTCGGCCACGGAGACGTCGTAGGGCTTGTGCAGCTCGGGGCGGGCGGCACGCTCACGGGCCTCGTCGCGGGAGTCCGCCCAGCGTCCTTTCAGGGCACGGGAGACGGCCTCGACGTCGAGCCGGGCGCTGCCGTCGGGAACCACGGGGATCGGCCCGGTGGGGGTCCCGGCGGGCTCGGCTGCTGCCCGTGCGGCTGCGGACGGGGTCTGCTCGGGGGCGTCCTCGACGGTGGCGGCGTCCGCGCCGGCAGGGGTGGGGATCAGCGCGGGGGTCTGGTCCGCGACGGCCGCTTCGTCACCTCCGCTGCCCTCGGCGTTCTGGGGGGCGGTGATCGGATCGGGGCGGTCGGTGGTGGAGGTCATGCCTGCATTCCCTTCATGAGCCAGGTGACGAGGTGGTCGACGAGGGCGTCCGAGGTGATCGGTGCGGGCCGTTCGTCGTCGGTCGATGTCTCGTGCTGCGTCATCCACCGGTCCACCGAGCGCTCGACGAAGCCCACGGCTCCGTTCGCCCACAGCTCGGGGGAGGGGACCTCCGCGGGGAGGAAGGTGGTGACCAGACGGGAGACGGATTCCAGGAAGTGGTTCAGCCCGTCGCTGGGACGGGTGACGAAGCGGTACACGCCAGGGGAGCGCTGCGCCGTCTCGACGTAGGCGCGGATCATGGCGCGGATTCGCTCCGCCGGTTCGGGCCTGCGCCCGGATCCGGTCTCGAGCGCCGTCAGCTCAGCGACGAGCCGACGGTGCATGGTGGACAGGATGCTGCGTCCCAGGGCCCGCTGCAGCTGGGCCTTGTCGGTGAAGTAGCGATAGACGATCGACTTCGAGGTGCCCGAGGCCGTGGCGATCTCCTCCATGGTGACGTCGGGCCCCTGGGCGTGGATGAGACGCCGGGCCACGTCCAGCAGTTCGGCACGGCGCTGCTCACGGTGCTGGGCCCAACGGGCGGAGCGTCCGTCGACGGGGGCTTGCATCATCGCGTTCACGGGACCTACGGTATCAAGTACCGACGGTTCCATGTAAAGTCCCCTGTCGGACGAGCTCCCCGATCGAGCTGTTCGACCACGCACGAACGACCATGCACAGACCACGAAGAGGTGCCCCCGTGACAGAGTCCCGCCCCGCCACCGCCGCCGCAGCCCACGAGGCAGACAGCTCCCGGGCGGTCCTGCGCGACGCCCTGGTCCTCGGCGGCAACCGCATCCCCTTCGCCCGCGCCGGTGGCCCCTACGCCGGGATCTCCAACCAGGACCTGCTCACCGCCGTCCTCGAGGGCCTCGTGGCCCGGTTCGGCCTGCAGGGCGAGAGGCTCGGCGAGATCGCCGGCGGTGCGGTGCTGAAGCTCGCTGCGGATCTCAACCTCACACGCGAGAGCGCCCTGGGCACGCCGCTGGATGCTCGCACCCCCGCGATCGACATGGGCCGCGCCTGTGCCACGGGCCTGGAGTCCGTGGTCCACGTCTCCAACCGCATCCAGCTGGGCCAGATCGACTCCGCGATCGCCTGCGGCGTCGATTCCGCCTCCGACTCCCCGATCGAGGTGACCCCGCGCCTGCGTCGCACCCTGCACCGTGCCTTCGCCGCCAAGACGCCGCTGCAGCGCATCAAGGCGCTCGGCGCGATCCGCCCCGGAGACCTGGCACCGGTGCCCCCGCGCAACAGCGAGCCCCGCACGGGCCTGTCCATGGGCGAGCACATGGCCCTGACCGCCGCTGAGTGGGGCATCACCCGTCAGGCGCAGGACGAGCTCGCCCTCGCCTCCCACCAGAAGCTCGCCGCCGCCTACGAGGCCGGGTTCCTGGACGACCTGGTCACCGGCTACCGCGGCCTGGGCAGGGACCAGAACCTGCGCGCCGATTCCAGCATGGAGAAGCTGGCCTCCCTCAAGCCCGTCTTCGGCGTGAAGTCCCCGCAGGTCGCCGAGCCGACGATGACCGCTGGCAACTCCACCCCCCTCAGCGACGGTGCCTCCGCCGTGCTGCTCGGCAGCGCCGAGTGGGCCGCCGAGCACGACCTCACCCCGCTGGCCAGGGTGGTCGATGCCCGCATCAGCGCGGTCGACTTCGTGCACGGCGAGGAGGGCCTGCTGATGGCCCCCGCCTACGCTGTGCCAGAGCTGCTCGATGCCAACGGGATGACCCTGCAGGACGTGGATCTGTACGAGATCCACGAGGCCTTCGCCTCCACCGTGCTGGCCACCCTGGCCGCCTGGGAGTCCGAGGAGTTCTGCCGCCACAAGCTGGGCCGCGACAGCGCGCTGGGCAGCATCGACCGCGACCGCCTGAACGTGACCGGCTCCTCGCTGGCCGCCGGTCACCCCTTCGCGGCCACCGGCGGGCGCATCGTCGCCACTCTCGCCAAGCTGCTGCACCAGCGCGCCCTGGAGACGGGTCGTCCCCAGCGGGGCCTGATCTCCGTGTGCGCCGCGGCCGGCCAGGGCTCCGTCGCCCTGCTCGAGTCCGTCACCTCCTGATCCGTCGCCCCCGACCCTCCGCCGACCGCGGCGCGGCAGCCCTCTGGGGCTGCCCCCGCCCCCTACATCGTTCTTCCGGGAGGACCCCATGGCTGATGCCTACACCCGCTTCGTCCGCTCCGCCCCCGGTGCCCTGATCGCCAAGCGCACCGGCCTTCCCCGCCCCGCCCGCCTGCTGCGACGCGAGGACCGCCCCGAGCCGGTGCTCGGCCCGGTCGTGGTGCTCGGCGACTCGGCCGGTGCCGACCAGGTGGCCCGCCTGCTGCTGTCCTGGGGGGCCGACGTGCGTCGCCGCTTCGAGGAGCTGCCTCGCGTGGGCTCCGTGATCGCGGTGCTGGACGAGGTCTCCGCCCCCGACCAGCTGGGACCGATCCTGCTGCCCCTCTCGGGCGCCATGCGAAGCCTCGCCCCTGGTGCGCGCGTGGTCACGATCTCCCGGCCCGCCACCGGCGAGGATCCCTCGCGTGACGCCGCCCGCGGGGCAGTGGAGGGCTTCGTGCGCTCCCTCGCCCACGAGATGCGCGGCGGGGCCACTGCCAACGGCATCCTCGCCGCCGACGGCGTGGCCCTGGACGCCCCGGCCGTGATCGGCGCACTGCGGTTCTTCCTCTCCTCCCGCAGCGCCTTCGTGACCGGCCAGTTCCTGGAGGTCGCCAGCGAGGCCGGCACCCTCACCGAGGACCAGCAGCAGCCCCTGGCCGGGCGCACCGCCCTGGTCACCGGCGCCGCCCGCGGCATCGGTGCGGCCATCGCCCGCACCCTCGCGGCCGACGGCGCACAGCTGGTGGTGCTGGACGTCCCGGCCGCCGGCACCGAACTGGCGCGCCTGGCCAACGAGCTGCGCGCCGTGCCGCTGCAGCTGGACGTCACCTCCGGCGGCGCCGGCCGGCGCCTGGTGCAGTTCCTGCGGGAGAAGTCGCTGACCCTGGACGTGGTGGTGCTGAACGCCGGCATCACCCGCGACAAGATGTTCGCCAACATGACCCCGGACCGCTGGGACCCGGTGATCGCCGTGAACATCACCAGCCAGCTCTCCCTCATGGAGGCGCTGCTGGAGGCCGGGGACGCGCTGGGCGATCAGCCGCGCGTGGTCTCCCTGGCCTCCACCAGCGGCATCGCCGGCAACCGCGGGCAGACCAACTACGCCGCCTCCAAGGCGGGCGTGATGGCCTTCGTGGATGCGCTGTCCTTGCGTCTCGCCGATGCCGGTGGCACCGCCAACGCCGTCGCCCCCGGCTTCATCGAGACCGAGATGACCGCCCGCATGCCCGCGCTGAACCGAGAGATCGCCCGCCGCGTGAACTCCCTGCAGCAGGGCGGCCTGCCCGCGGACGTGGCGGAGGCGATCTCCTTCCTGTCCTCGGCGGAGGCCGGCGGCATCCAGGGGCAGACCCTGCGGGTGTGCGGCCAGAACATCGTGGGGCGGTGACAGCGATGAGCGACGAGCGGATCAAGGACCTCACCGACGTCCCCTCCTTCCCCGCGGTGTACGCTGCGGCCCTGCTGCCCCGGCGGGGCGATGCCCCCCGGACGTCGCGAGAGAAGCGCCTGCCGGGCACCGCCTACCGCGTGCGTAAGGTGCGCATCGACGCCGGCCGCGCCGCCGACTTCGACCACCTCATGGGCGGGCCCGCCACGGAGAACGTGCACCCCGGTGTGCTGCACGTGCTCGCCTTCCCGATCTCGCTGGCGCTGATGGCGCGCGGGGACTTCCCCTTCCCGCTGCTGGGCCTGGTGCACCTGCGCAACTCCGTGCTCCAGCACCGTCCGGTGGCGGTGGGGGAACTGGTGGATGTGGAGTGCCGCGTGCGCGAGCTGCGCCCGCACCGCAAGGGCCACACCTTCGAGGCGGTCTCCACGATCCTCGCGCAGGACGGGGAGATCATCGCCACCGACGTCTCGACCTACCTGGCCAAGGGCACGAGCTCGTCCGGCTCGTCGTCGAGTTCGTCCCCGAGCTCTGCGGCCGGACCCTCTGCGGGCTCCTCCGACCAGGGATCGGACCATCGCGACTTCGCGCCGCCGCGGCCCACCGCCCGCTGGAGCCTCCCGGCCGACACCGGCCGGCGCTACGCCGAGGTCTCCGGTGACGTGAACCCGATCCACATGTCGGGCCTGTCGGCCAAGGCCTTCGGCTTCCCCAGGGCGATCGCGCACGGCATGTACACCGCGTCCCGGGCCTTCACCGAGTCCCGGGTGGATCTCTCCCGGCCGCTGCGCTGGGACGTCTCCTTCGATGCGCCCGTCACCCTTCCGGGGTCCGTGCTGGTGGCGTACGACGAGGACCGCGACAGCGGCACCACCCGCTGCGTGGGCTGGCGCCCGGCGAAGGGGGAGAAGGCCCCACGGCGCTGCTTCGAGGTGGAGATCCAGCAGCTGGGCTGACCGGCTCCCTGCGCCGCCTCAGTGCGTGGCGTCGCCCTCGGCCTGCCCGCTGCTGGCGGCTGCCTGCGTGCTGAGCCCGCTGCGCAGTGTCTCCCACAGGTGGGCGATGAACGCGGGAGCATCGGCCGAGGTGGCCGCATCGACGTTCGGCTCCCGGCCCCAGCGACCCAGGGGGTCGGCGACCGTCTGCCCCCGGGTGAGGGTGCCGGTCAGCTCGACGTCCACCGGCAGCGGCGTGGTCTCCAGGAAGCGACCGGTCACGGCGTGCGCGGCCACCAGCGGGTCGTGCACGTGGGCGGACCAGCCGAAGCCGTCGGCCTGATGGAACTCGAAGTAGAACTGCAGGGCCTCGACGAGGATCGGCACCACCGGATGATCGCCGAGCGCGCGCACCGCATCCAGCTCTGGCTGCCAGAACCGCACCGCCTCGGTGGTATCCAGTCCTGCCAGCACCGGCCTGGTGGGCGCCTCGCTGAAGGCGATCAGCACGCGCTGGGCAGCTTCCGGATCGACAGCGACGTTCCACTCCGAGGTGGCGCCGGTGTTGCCGCGATGGTTGATCGCCCCGCCCATCACGTGCAGCCGCTTCAGCAGCCGGGGCAGCTCCGGTTCGATCTCCAGGGCCAGTGCCAGGTTGGTGTGCGGGCCCAGCACCAGCCCCACCAGCTGCCCGGGATGCCTCCGGGCGGCATCGACCCACAGCTGCGCGCCCGAGCGATCGTCGGCCTGCCGTGTCGGTGTCGGCAGTCGGGCGTGGCCGAGACCCGTCGGGCCGTGGGTGTCCTCCGCTGTCATCAGCTCCTGGACCAGCGGCGTCCGAGCGCCGCGGGCCACGGGCGCGTCGATGCCCAGCAGCTCTGCCAGCACCAGGTTGTTGCCCAGCACCGCCTCGGTGGGCACGTTGCCGGCGGTGGAGACGATCCCTGTGATCTCGACCTCGGGGCGGCAGGCCAGATAGGTGAGCGCGAAGGCGTCGTCGATCCCGGTGTCGCAGTCCAGCAGCAAGGGCATTCGCATCCACCCAGCGTACGGCCCACCGAGATGGTCCGCGGCTCCCGCCTAGACTCGAGGCCATGCCTGCGTCCACGCCCGACAGCTCCGGAGCGCCCACTGCCGATCAGACCGACCGGGTCGTCCTGCGCACGGCCGAGTCCGAGGCCGGCGGGCCGGGCTGCCCCTGCGACGTGATCGTCGTCGACGACGCCACAGGCGCCCTCACCGCGCATTCCCTTCAGACGCTCGCCGAGCACGAGGGTGCGCGCGTGTTCTCCTGGTCCTCCTCCTGTGCGCGTGCTCGCGAGATCGCCGAGCAGTTCACCCGTGAGATCGCTGATGGGCGCCTGGTGGTGCCGAGCGGTGCGAGGACGGCGCCGGGCGGTGCGGCGCCCGCGTCGGACCCGGCGCTGGAGCCCGTGCCGCTGGAGGAGTTCGCCTCGAGCGCCGATGCCCACCTGGCGCTGGGCCGTCTGCCCAAGTCCCTCGCAGGGCTCGAGGATCGGGCTCGGCGTCTCGCCCTCGCTGCGGGCGGGTCCGGACGCGATGATCTGGAGCTGGTGGCCGGCGGGCGTGTCAAGCACATGACCCGGCAGCAGAATGAGGTGCTGGGCCGTGTGTTCACCGAGGTGCGCGCGTCGTTGGGGTTGGGCAAGTCCCGGGCTCTCATCGCCACCGGCCCCAGGCCCGGGCCCGATCTCATGCAGCCCGCTGAGGGGACCGCTGCGATCACGATCCGGGGACAGGCCCACGAGCTGCCCCTGCGGGGCATCGGCGGCGTGTTCGGCGGAGCCTCCGCCGACGCCGGCAGTCTGCTCCTGCTGCAGTCACTCGATGAGGCACTGGCTGCGGGGGAGTTCGACGCCGAGGGGACTCGGTCGGACGGCTCGCTGCCCGGTCCTCACGTCACTGGGCAGGCGGATCCTGCCGTGGGCTCGGGATACTGCGCCGTGGATCTGGGCTGCGGCAACGGCCTGCTCACGGCCTACCTCACGCTGGCCTTGCCGGGCGCCCGGGTGATCGCCAGCGACGACGACCTCGATGCAGTGCTGTCCACCCGAGCCACCCTCGATGCACTCGCCTCCCAGGCCGCTCGTGACGGATCCGCGCCCGCAGGAGGTGCCGACGTCGATGGCCCGGCATCCGCGCCCCGGGTCGAGGTCATGTGGGATGACGCCCTGTCGCGCCGTGCGGACCGCAGCGCGGACCTGGTGCTGCTGAACCCGCCCTTTCACGACGGCACCGCGATCGATGCCACCCTCGTGCACGGCCTGCTCGACGCCGCCGCCCGGGTGCTGCGGCCGGGAGGTGAGCTGTGGATGGTGCACAACTCGCACCTGCGCTACCGCGCCGAACTGGAGCGCCGGGTGGGGCCTGCCCGTCAGCGCGCCCGCGACCGACGCTTCACGGTGCTGTCGGCCCACCGGGTCTGAGCACATGGGGGAGGAGGTTCCTCCCCGATCGCAAGGCCGCCCTGGTGGCGGAGGCTGCTGCTTCCCGGGCTGTCACCGGTCCCGTCACCTCGATGCCCACCACACCGCGCCCTGGTCCCAGGGCGGCACCACCGACATCGAGCACCCACCGCCGCCTGACCGCACGATCGACAGACGGCGGGGGACGGGGGGCGGGCATCTGCGGAGCCGCACGACCGGACGAAAGGCAGCATCGGGTGCGCACGGGGTGATCACGCGCGGGCTTGCGCGCGGTGGGAAGAGCGGCGTCGGAGCGGGTGCTCAGGCGACGAGGCTGCGCAGCACCGAGGTGAAGATCCCCAGACCGTCCGTGCCGGTGCGTGTGCCCTGACCGGGCTCGTCGGGCCCGAAACCGGCCTCGACCGCATGCTCCGGGTGCGGCATCAGACCCACCACGTTGCCGTAGGCATTGGTGATGCCGGCGATGTCATTGCGGGAGCCGTTGGGGTTCACCTCGAAGCCCTCGGGGCCGTGGGTGGCGCCCTCCGCGTAGCGGAACACGACGCGGCGCTCGGCCTCGAGCTCAGCGAGCGTGCGCTCATCGGCCACGTACTGGCCGTCCTGGTTCTTCAGGGGGATCCGGATCACCTGACCCGCTTCGTAGTCGGTGGTCCAGGCGGTGCGATTGTTCTCGATCCGCAGCGGCTGATCACGGCAGATGAAGGCGCGGTGCGCGTTCTTGATCATCGCCCCGGGCAGCAGGTGGGTCTCGCACAGGATCTGGAAGCCGTTGCAGATCCCCAGCACGGGCATCCCGCCGTTCGCGGCGTCCACCACGCGCTCCATCACGGGGGCGAAGCGACTGATCGCACCGGCCCGCAGGTAGTCACCGTAGGAGAACCCGCCGGGCAGGACCACGGCCTCGACATCGAGCAGGTCCCCCTCGGCATGCCACAGCGCGACGGGCTGACCACCGGCCAGGCGGATCGCACGCAGGGCGTCCCGGTCGTCCAGAGTCCCGGGGAACGTCACCACACCGATGCGCATCAGGCCTGCTCCTCCGCCCCGGCGTCCAGGGCGCGCTCCAGGGAGCCGGAGTCCTCCACGTCGATGGCGACGACGTCCTCGATGACAGGGTTGGACAGCAGCGTGGAGGCGGCCTCGCGCAGGGAGGCGAGGACCTCGTCGGTCACCTCGCCGTCGACCTCGAGCTCGAAGCGCTTGCCCTGCCGCACGGAGCCGATCCCCTCGAAGCCCAGACGGGGCAGCGCCGCGGCGACGGCCTTCCCCTGCGGATCGAGGATCTCGGGCTTGGGCATGACGTGGACCACGACGCGCGGCATGGGCAATCTCCTGGGGGATGGTGTCGACCCGATGGCAGGACGACGGGGCGGGCGAGCTCATCCTACCGATCGGCTTCCCCGCCCCGCGCGGGGCGGGCTACATTCGAAACAGACCACCTGACCGTGCCGATGATGCCGGGAGGCAACCGATGAAGATCCGTCACCTCGTCCACTCGTGCCTGCTCGTGGAGGTCGCCGGCCGACGCCTGATGATCGACCCGGGAGGCTTCAGCGCCGAGGGCGTGCGGTCACTGAGCGCCGATGTGCTCGGCGCGATCGACGTCGTGGCCATCACCCACCAGCATCCCGACCACGTGGACCCCGAGCTGCTGACCGAGATCCTCCGGGCCAGCCCGGGTGCCGTAGTGATCGCCGAGCCCGAGACCGCCGAGATGCTTGCCGGCAATGACAGCGATGGCGGCGATGACAGCGCCGGTGACGATGCCGGCGACGGCGATTCGGCCCCCGTCGTGACTCGTGATCGGCTGGTGCCCCTCCCGGCCGGCAGCAGCCACGAGTTCCCCGCCGTGGACGGGCATGAACCACTGCGCATCGCCGCCGTGGGCGGACGCCACGCGATCATCCACCCGGACATCCCGCGCGTGGGCAACTCGGGCCTTGTGATCAGTGCCGGGGGCGGCCAGCGCCTCGGCGTCACCGGCGACTCCCTCGAACCCGTCCAGGAGTTCCATGGCATCGACGCCCTCGCCTTCGCGGTGGTCGCCCCCTGGTCGAAGATGTCCGAGACCATCGACTTCCTGCGTGCCGTCCGCCCCCGCCTTGCTCTTCCCGTGCACGATGCGGTTGCCAGCGAGCAGGGGCGCGCGATCTACATGCGGCAATCCACGCAGCTGGCCCCCGAGGGCACCGAGGTGCGCGACTGGCCGGAGCCCGAGCGGGTCGTCGAGCTCGGATCGCGCTGACCCGCCCACCGAGCAGGCAGGACGCGAAGGAGACGCCCATGGGACCGGATCGTGTGCAGACCGCGATGGAGGCCGTGCCCCGGGCACCGTTCCTGCCCGAGCAGCAGCGCCCGTACGCCGGTATCGACTGCGCCCTTCCCATTGGCCACGGCCAGACGAACTCCCAGCCCTACACCGTCGCGACCATGCTGCGGCTGCTGGACGTGAAACCGGGGCACCGGGTGCTCGACCTCGGGGCCGGATCCGGCTGGACCACCGCTCTGCTGGCCCATCTCGTCGGCGGCTGCGGAGAGGTGATCGGCGTGGAGCGACGCCCGGAGCTGATCGGGCCCGCGCGCGAGGCCCTCGAGGCAGCGCTCGGTGAGGCGACCCATGCCAGCATCCGGGAGACGCAGGCCGGGGTGCTCGGTGCACCCGGCGACGGACCCTACGACCGGATCCTGGTCTCGGCAGAGGCGCAGCGCATGCCGCACCAGCTGATCGACCAGCTCGCCGACGGCGGCATGATGGTGATCCCCGTGGCGACGGTCATGCACCGGGTCGAGCGCCGAGGGGACCGGATAGTCGACACCCAGCACGGCCGGTTCCGCTTCGTGCCACTGGTGGAGGACACCTGAGCCTCAGAACACCTGACCGGTGAGCCTCTCGTAGGCCTCCACGTACCGGGACCGCGTCTGCTCGACGACCTCCGCCGGCAGAGCCGGGGGAGGAGCGTCGGCGGCGCGGTCCCATCCGGAGGTGTCCGAGGTCAGCCAGTCGCGCACGAACTGCTTGTCCAGGCTGGGCTGGGCCCGGCCCTCGCGGTACCCGGCTGCGGACCAGAAACGGCTGGAATCGGGAGTGAGCACCTCGTCGCCCAGCACCAGGGAGCCGTCGGTGCGGGAGTGGCCGAACTCGAGCTTGGTGTCGGCCAGCAGGATGCCCCGCCCGGCCGCGATCGACCGCGCCCGCTCGTAGACGGCGAGGGTGAGGTGCTCGAGCTCCTCGACCAGGTCGCCCCCCAGACGCTGCCGGGCCTCATCCACGGTGATGTTCTCGTCGTGGTCACCCACCTCCGCCTTGGTGGCGGGGGTGAAGATCGCCGGCTCCAGGCGGGAGGCCTCGGTGAGACCCTCGGGCAGCGTATGCCCGCCCACGGAGCCGGTGGCCCGGTAGTCCGCCAGCCCCGACCCCGTCAGGTACCCGCGTGCCACGCACTCCAGCGGCACCATGTCCAGGCCGCGGCAGCGCAGGGCGCGCCCGGTCACCTCGGCCGGCACGTCGGTCGCCGACAGCACATGGTTCGGCACCAGATCCTCCAGCTGCTCGAACCAGAACAGGCTGATCGCGGTGAGGAGCCGGCCCTTGTCGGGGATCCCCGGCTGCAGGGCGTGGTCGTACGCGCTGATGCGGTCGGTGGCCACCATCAGCACCTCGGTGGCCTCAGCCGGATCGGTGCCGGCCGGGACGTACAGCTCGCGCACCTTGCCGCCGACGGCGTGGTCCCAGCCGGACAGCTCCGGTGCGGTCAGCAGCGGCTGGCCGGTGGGGGGCGTGCTCATGCCGGCCCCGCCTCCCCGGCGCCGCTCCGCTCGGACTCGGCGGCGCGGAGGGCGATGTCGGTGCGGTGCAGGGACCCCTGCAGCTCGATCCGTTCCACCCCGGCCATGGCGAGCTCGCGGGCGGCCTGCAGATCCTCCCCGGTGCCCACCACGGCGAGCACGCGACCGCCGCAGCTGACCAGGGCGCCGTCCTCGCGTCGGTCGGTACCGGCGTGCAGCACGTGGGCACCGGCGGCCTCGGCCTCCTCGATGCCGGTGATCTCATCGCCCAGGCGGGCCTCGGCCGGGTAACCGGCGGAGGCCAGCACCACTGCGACAGCCGCGCCGTCGTGCCAGCGGGGGGCCTGGGCCTGCTGCAGGTCGCCGCGCGCCGCTGCCAGCAGCAGCTCGGACAAGGGCGAGGCCATGCGCTCCAGCACCACCTGGGTCTCGGGATCGCCGAAGCGGGCATTGAACTCCACCACCCGCACCCCGCGGGCGGTCAGGGCGAGACCGCAGTACAGGATGCCGACGAAGGGGATTCCGCGCCGGCGCATCTCCTCGACCGTGGGCTGGACGATGGTACGCACCACCTCATCCACGAGACCCTCGGGGGCCCACGGCAGCGGAGAGTAGGCGCCCATGCCGCCGGTGTTGGGGCCCTGGTCGCCGTCCAGGGCGCGCTTGAAGTCCTGGGCCGCGGCCAGCGGCACCACCCTCTCGCCGTCGCACACGCAGAACAGGGACACCTCGGGGCCGTCCAGGTATTCCTCGAGCACCACCGAGCCGCCCGCACCGATCACGGAACGGCCGTGGGCGAGGGCCGCCTCGCGATCAGGGGTGACCACCACGCCCTTGCCGGCCGCGAGCCCGTCGGCCTTGACCACGAACGGCACATCGCCCAGCGGGTTCACCCGGTCCAGGCCCGCCACCAGTGCGTCCTCGTCGGAGGCGGTGACCGAGGCGGCGGTGGGCACGCCCGCGGAGGCCATCACTTCCTTGGCGAAGGACTTCGAGCCCTCCAGGGCGGCAGCCGCCGCCGACGGGCCGAACACGGCGATGCCGGCCGCCCGCAGGCGATCGGCGACACCCGCCACCAGCGGTGCCTCGGGGCCGACCACCACCAGGTCCACCTCCAGCCGGCGTGCCAGCTCGACCTGGCCGTCGAGATCGCCGACGGCGATGTCGTGGCAGGTGGCCAGGGCCTCGATGCCGGGGTTGCCGGGGGCGGCGTGGAGGTCAGGGGCGGGGGAGTCGGCGCTGAGGCGGCGGATGATCGCGTGCTCGCGGCCGCCGGAGCCGATGACGAGGATCTTCACGCGGGCCAGCGTACCGAGCGCCGCCGATACGATCGGCACCATGTCCGTCGATCAGCCCGCCGATCCCACACCGGACGCTCCCCGGGAAGCCGGCGCGCCAGAGGCGTCCCGCGTCCCTCAGCTCACCCGCCTGCGCCTGGACCTCTCCTACGACGGCACCGACTTCCACGGCTGGGCCGCCCAGCCCGGGCAGCGCACCGTGCAGGGTGAGCTGGAGCAGGCCCTGTCCCGCATTGCCCGCGTGCCCGTGCAGGTGACCGTCGCCGGGCGCACCGACGCGGGTGTCCATGCGCGCGGGCAGGTGTGCCACCTGGACCTTCCCGGCCCCGTGCTCGCCACGATCCCCGGCCGCTCCGACCGCGCTCCGGCCGACGCCCTGGTCACCCGGTTGGCCGGCCTGCTGCCCGCCGACGTGGTGGTCCACGCCGCCCGGGAGGTCCCTGCGGAGTTCGATGCCCGGTTCGGGGCGCTCCGCCGCCGCTACCGATACCGCATCTCCGACGGCCCCACGGTGCACGACCCGCTGCGTCGCGACGTGCTGCGCCACCGCTGGCCCCTCGACGTCGAGGCGATGGCGCGCGCCTCCCGCGCCCTGCTGGGTGAGCACGACTTCCTGTCCTTCTGCAAGCCGCGAGAGGGAGCCACCACCATCCGCACCCTCGAGCAGCTCTCCTGGGAGCGCCCCGAGCCAGGGAGGACCGACGAGGGCCTGGTGGTCGCCACTGTGGTCGCCGACGCCTTCTGTCACCACATGGTGCGCTCCCTGGTGGGCACGCTGCTGGCCGTGGGGGAGGGACGCAAAGGGGAGGACTGGCCCGCGCAGGTTCTCGCAGCCCGCACCCGGCAGTCCTCCACCCGCACCAGTGCCGGGTCCGCGCCGCTGTGCCCACCCCAGGGGCTCACCCTCGAGGGGGTCGAGTACCCGGCCGAGGCGGACCTCGCCGCGCAGGCGCGTGCCGCGCGGGTGCTGCGGGGGTAGAGCTCGTTGCAGCCAGACCCCAGCAGGAGTCAGCGCAGCGGGGGACGGGCATGGGTGAAGGAACGGTGCAGCTGCTGGTCAGGTCCGGTGCGCACCCGTCAGCTGCCCGCCCCTCCGGCCTAGCCTTTCCGCGGAGGACCCGTCCCAGGGTCCGGACCAGAGGGGGCGGCATGAACGCAGGACGGACGGACGTGGACGCGATGGCCGCCGCGGCGCGGGAGGCCCGCCGCAGCGGTGGGGCTGCGCGTGGCCACGTGGCCGTGGTCCTCGTCGGGACATCGCTGGTTCTCGCGTACGCGACGCTCGCCGTGGTGCAGATCCTGGTGCTGAACCCTCTGGCCGCAGCACCGGGCCGCACCCTTTCGCAGATCCATCGCGACCTGGAGGCCGCGGATCAGAGTCTGTCACCGGTCCTTGCCCTCGGCATTCCCGCCCTCGGCGTCGTGCTCGCACTGGTGCTCGGGGTGGTCGGGATGCGGTCCCGCACACCGGTGTCCACGCTGGCCTTGGGGTATCTGGTGCTGCTGGCCGCGGGGACTCCGGCGTACTTCGCAGCGAGCTTCGGGGCTGGGATGTCCTTGGCCGATACTTACTTCATCGGCGGCGCTGACCATTCGCCATGGTCGTGGCCCCTTCATGCCACCAGTGCCGCTGCCACGGTCCTGGTGGCCCTGGCCGGGGCTGGACGGCTGCTGCAGTTGATGCTGCACGCCCCGCGAGCCGGAGATCACACCCCGGGGACCCCGCCCCCGCGTTGACCCCGTCGCCGCCCGACCAGTAGTCTTGGTCGTCGTTGTGCCTTGGTGCGCGCCCTGATCCGCCGCCGACTCCTCACAGGTCGGCGCGAAAAGGGCTCCTCACAGTGCACCCAGGACCGCCGTCGCGGCGTAAGCGGAACGGTCCGGGCCCAGCGAAGAGGCCATGCTTCAACCGAGGGAAGCGTGTCCACGGTCCATCGAACCGTGCCCCTGAGCACCCGCTCACGGGGCACTCCGACGAGAGAAGAAGGCACGAGTGCGTACGTTCACCCCGAAGCCCGGCGATGTCGAGCGTTCCTGGTACGTCATCGACGCAACGGATGTCGTCCTCGGCCGGCTCGCTTCCCAGGCTGCTCAGCTGCTGCGGGGAAAGCACAAGCCGGTCTTCGCACCCCACGTGGATGCAGGCGACTTCGTCATCATCATCAACGCTGACAAGGTTGCCCTGACCGGCAACAAGCGCGAGACCAAGCTGGCCTATCGCCACTCCGGCTACCCGGGCGGCCTGCGCGGCATCCCCTACTCCGAGCTGCTGGAGAAGAAGCCCGAGCAGGCGGTCGAGAAGGCCATCCGCGGCATGCTCCCCAAGAACAAGCTTGCTGACCAGCAGCTGAAGAAGCTGAAGGTCTACCGCGGCGCCGAGCACCCCCATGCTGCTCAGCAGCCCGTCCCCTTCACCATCGACCAGGTGGCGCAGTAAGCGGGCGCGTCCCGCGCTTCGCCCTGCCGCACGGAACAACCAAGGAGAACCGTGACCGAGACCACCCCTGAGGCCCTCGAGACCGTCACCGACGAAGAGGCCCCGTCGAGCTTCACCACCGAGTCCACCCAGACCGAGGGTTCGACCGGCCGCGGCCAGTCGGCCACCGCTCCCGGCTACGGCACCGGCCGTCGCAAGCAGGCTGTCGCCCGCGTGCGCCTGGTCCCCGGCTCCGGCCAGTGGACCGTCAACGGCCGCAGCCTCGAGAACTACTTCCCGAACAAGGTCCACCAGCAGGAGGTCAACGAGCCCTTCCGCGTGCTGGACATCCAGGGACGCTTCGACGTCATCGCCCGCATCCACGGCGGCGGCGCCTCCGGCCAGGCCGGCGCTCTGCGCCTCGGCGTTGCCCGCGCGCTGAACCAGATCGACGAGGACAACAACCGTCCCACCCTGAAGAAGGCCGGATTCCTCACTCGTGACGCCCGCGTCATCGAGCGCAAGAAGGCCGGGCTCAAGAAGGCCCGCAAGGCGCCTCAGTACTCCAAGCGCTGATCGGAGCGGCAGCGCCGCTTCCTCCAGCTCGCACAGGACCCCGTCACCCCTCGGTGGCGGGGTCCTGTCGCGTGGGCAGCCACCGGCCCGTGCGTGGCCTTGCCCGGCGTGGCCCTGCTCTCCCCAGTCGATGACATCGGCAGATCTTCGCGGCGACGGGCCCACTGCCCGCTACCCTCGAACAGTCGGTCGTCCTGAGCGGCCCACCGGAGCACCACCCTGCGACACCACCCGGCGACACCACCCTGCGAGAGGAATCGGATCCCATGGCACGACTGTTCGGTACCGACGGAGTGCGCGGACGCGCCAACGGCGACATCACCGCGGAGCTCGCCGTCGAGCTCTCCGTGGGCGCAGCCCACGTGCTGGGCACCCTGGGCGCCTTCGGCGGCACCAAGCCGCGCGCCATCGTCGCCCGGGACACCCGCCCCTCCGGTGACTTCCTCACCGCCGCCGTGTGCGCGGGACTCGCCTCCGCGGGTGTCGACGTGCTGGACGCCGAGGTGCTGCCCACCCCGGGACTGGCGTACCTGGTGCAGTCCACTGGTGCCGACCTGGGCGTGATGATCTCCGCCTCCCACAACCCCGCCCCCGACAACGGCATCAAGTTCTTCGCCCGCGGCGGCACCAAGCTGCCCGACGAGGTCGAGGACGCCATCGAGGCCCGCCTCGGTGAGGAGTGGGACCGCCCGGAGGGCACCGACGTGGGCACCATCCGCCGCTACGAGGGCGCGATCGATGCCTACGTCGAGCACCTCGTCTGCACCCTGGATCGCTCCCTGGAGGGCATCACCGTCGTGGCCGACTGCGCCAACGGGGCTGCCGCCGTCACCGGCCCCGAGGCACTGCGGCGCGCCGGCGCGACCGTGCACGTGATCGGCGACCTCAGCGACGGCGGCCTGATCAACGACGGCGTGGGATCCACCCACCTCGAGCCCCTGCAGCGAGCGGTGCGCGAGCACGGCGCGGACATCGGCGTGGCCTTCGACGGTGATGCCGACCGCTGCCTGGCCGTGGACGCCGACGGCGAGGTCATCGACGGCGACCAGATCATGGCGATCCTGGCCCTGGACCTCAAGGAGCGCGGCAAGCTCCACGAGGACACCCTGGTGGTCACGGTGATGAGCAACCTGGGCCTCAAGCTCGCCATGCGCGAGCACGGCATCTTCCTGGGGCAGACGGCCGTGGGCGACCGCTACGTGCTCGAGGAGATGAACCTGGGCGGGTACTCCATCGGCGGTGAGCAGTCCGGGCACGTGATCATCGCCGAGCACGCCACCACCGGTGATGGGGAGCTGACCGCCCTCCACCTCCTGCAGCGGATCGCCGAGACCGGGCGTACCGCCCGCGAGCTGGCCGACGTCATGACCCGCCTCCCACAGGCCCTGATCAACGTCAAGAACGTGGACAAGGCGCGCGCCACCATCGACCGCGGTGTGCTCGACGCCGTCGCCGAGGCCGAGGCCGAGTTGGGGGAGACCGGCCGCGTGCTGCTGCGCCCCTCCGGCACCGAGCCCGTGGTCCGCGTGATGGTCGAGGCGCCCACCGACGAGCAGGCCACCGCCGTGGCTGAGCGCCTCGCCGCTGTGGTCAGCGAGCGCGTCGGGCTCTGAGCCTGCGTGCCCCCGTGAGGGGCCGGTCGCCAGTGCGGCCGGCCCTTCCTCACACCTTGCGCAGCAGGACGGTCTGCACCCGGTGCAGGCCGTCCTTGCGCAGCACGAGGTCCGCGCGACCGCGCGTGGGCAGCACGTTCTCCGAGAGGTTCGGCCCGTTGATGGAGCGCCAGATCCGCTCGGCCGTCTCCCTGGCCTCCTGGTCCGAGAGCTCCGCGTAGCGGCGGAAGTAGGAGCGGGGGTCGTTGAAGGCGGTGCGTCGCAACTGCAGGAACCGCTCGACGTACCAGCGCTGCACGTCCTCACCGCGGGCATCCACGTACACGGAGAAGTCGAAGAAGTCCGAGACCGCCAGGCCCATCCGCCCGTCACGGCGCGGCCGCGAGGGCTGGAGCACGTTCAGGCCCTCCAGGATCAGCACGTCCGGTCGCTCCACCACCACCCGCTCGTCCTCGACGATGTCGTAGGTGAGGTGGGAGTACACCGGTGCCTCCACGCTCGACACCCCGGCCTTGACGTCGGAGACGAACCGCAGCAGGCGCCTGCGGTCGTAGCTCTCGGGAAAGCCCTTGCGGTGCATGATGCCGCGCTTCTCGAGCTCGGCGTTGGGGTACAGGAACCCGTCGGTGGTCACCAGCTGGACGCGCGGCGTGTCCGGCCAGCGCGCCATCAGCTCCCGCAGCAGGCGCGCGGTGGTGGACTTGCCCACGGCCACCGATCCCGCCACCGCGATCACGTACGGGGTGCGGTGCTGCCGCTGGGGCAGGAAGTCCCCCCGTGCCATGCGCAGCTGCTGGGCGGCGGCCACCTGGATGTTCAGCAGGCGCGAGATGGGCCGGTACACCGCATCGACCTCCTGCAGGTCCACCCGGTCGCCCAGGCCCCGCAGCTTCGCCACGTCCTGCTCGGACAGGGGGAGCGGGGTCTGCTGCGAGAGCCGGGCCCACTCGTCACGAGGGATCTCGTCGAACGGGGAGACGGCGTTGACGGCGGATCTCATGGGGCGATTGTTCCAGCCCGGGCCCCGTGACGCGCACCGGACAGGCCGTGACCGATCGTGACCGAACCTGCGTGGGATGCTCCACGTGCGTGCACGGTCGCTCTGGATCGTGAGCGACACCTCTCTCCACCAGCGGTTTCGGGGTGTCACACCCTGCGCGGGCCGTTAGCGTGAGCCCCATGTGTGGAATCGTCGGATACGCAGGCCCCCGCGCCGCCTCCCCCTCCCGCCCCCGCGGGGGGGGGGGGGGGGGGCCCCCCCCCGGCGGGCCCCGGGGGGGGCGGCCCCCGCCGAGGCACCGTGCGCGGTGCTCACTTGTCCAGCTCGTCGTAGACGCCCTGGTAGTACTCGCGCATCCGGTCACCACCGCTGCTGCGCCAGGTCTCCACCGCGGCGTCGAAGTCGTCCATGGTCTTGCGGCCGCGCACGATGTCCTTCTCCAGGTCGTACATCGGCTGGTCCAGGGAGGCGTACTCGGCGGGCTTGGGCACCTGGTGGCCGTAGAAGGGTCCCTCGACCATGTACTGGGTCTCGCCCTTCATCCACTCGCAGTACTCCTCCACGTGCCCCGGATCGGCGAAGTCGTACTTCGCGAGCGGCCCGGTGACCAGGGTGGACAGCACGCCGGGGTGCTCGGCGGCGAGCGCCTCGGTGGGCTCGGGGACCCCGCCGTCGCCCCGGTTGAAGTGGGTGCCCTCCACGCCGAAGTTCACCAGCTCCCACTCCTTCGTGCCGAAGGGGGCGGCCAGGTAGTTGGCGATGCCCAACAGCTCCTCGATGCGGGCCTCGTCGTCGGACTTCTTGAGGAAGCTGAAGAAGTTGGCGGCGCTGCCGGTGTAGCGGATCGGGTCCCCGCCCTTGGCGGACAGCCCGCTCATCGGCACCTGCCGGTAGTCGGGGTTGGAGGCCTGGACGCGCTTGGTGGCCTCACCCCACGCGCCGACGCCGTCGTAGTGGATGGCCACCTGGCCGGATTCGAAGCGCTGCTTGGCGTCCCCGGTGTCGGCGGCGACGTCCGGGTGGACCAGGCCCTTCTCGAACAGCTGGATCTGGAACTCCAGCGCATCACGGTACTCCTGGGTCTCCCAGCGGTAGATGAGCTGGCCGTCATCGACGCGCCAGTCCGGCGGGGCACCGAACATCAGGTTCGGGGCGCCGGTGTTGAGGTCGTTGGTGGCCCAGCGATTGGCACCGGGATCGGTGAGCTCCTCGCACACCGCCAGGAACTCCTCGGCGTTGGTGGGCGCCTCCAGGCCCAGCTCCTCGAAGATGTCACCGCGGTAGAAGATCGCGTCGGTGACAATCTCGCCGGGCACCGGGATGCCGTAGAGCTTGCCCTTGAACACGCCGAACTGCCAGGCGGCGGTGGGGAGGTTGGCGAGGTTCTTCCACTTGGAGATCTTGTCCCCGCCGATGAAGGGCGTCAGGTCCTGGAACACGGACTCGACGGCCTGGTCGAACCGGGCCGGGGGGTTCCAGCCGAACACCGAGACCCAGTCGGCCACGTCGTCCGGGGAGGCGAACACCGCGGCCTGCTTGTCGCGGTAGTCGTTGCCGGTGGTCATCTGGTACTCGAGCTTCGACCCGAGCGCTTCGTCCAGGGCCTGCGTGTACGCGTTGTTCAGCCCCGACTGCACCGCACTCCAAGTGGGCACCATCAGGGTGAAGGTGTTGCCGGAGCCCGGGGGCGCATCGACCGTCTGCGGGAGATCCTCCGGATAGGAGGTGTAGCCCGGGGTGGAGCCGTTCTCACCGGGTATGTCGGGCTCGACGGCCGTCTGCTCGGTGTAGGTGGGCAGCTCAACCTCGGCGTTGGAGGCGACGTCCTCCGCCGCCTTCTCCGCCGGGTCGCCGCCACCGCAGGCCGCGAGCGCGGGGAACGCCGCCGAGACGCCGAGGGCCCCCAGGAGCGCGCGACGCGACGGGGCGAATCGTTCAGGGTCGACCAGATGGTTCATGGGAAGCTCCTCCGTCACAGTCGCGGAACGGGCAACTCCGCCCGCTCCGGAGACCAGCAGAAACGCGGGGATGGGAACCCCCGCAGGTCACACCGTTGTTTACCGGTCCACGACTTCGTAGGCTAGGCGCAGGGCACACGGATGGTCAAGGATGGGCCTACCGGGGGGTCGAGCGGCGCCACCCCCGGGGCCGATGGGAGGGACCAGCCCCATGAGCAGCATTCGCGATGTGGCGGCGGCCGCGGGCGTGAGCCGGATGACCGTGTCCAATGTGATCAACGGTCGTCACCACAAGGCCTCCGCGGAGACGGTGGCCCGGGTGCTGAGGGCCATCGAGGAGCTCGACTACGTGCCGGACGCCCCGGCCCGCTCCCTGGCCGCCAACCGTTCCCGCATGATCGGCCTGGTGCTCCACCACCCCGGCCAGTCGCGCGCTCTGCTGGAGAACCCGCACGACGCCCTGCTGCTGGGGGCGGTGGGCCAGGCCGTGACCCGGGCGGGGTTCTCGTTCATCCCGGCAGCCAGCAGGGACGTGGTCCGGGCCGCCCGGCGATTGGGCTCGTGGCGGGTGGACGGGCTGATCGTCTACGGCTCGGTGGCCGACGAGATCAACGACCTCACCCGCACCCATCCCCGGCCGCTGGTGTTCCTGGACAACTACTCGCGCCGTTCCGAGGTCCCGGTGGTGGGAGTGGACGACGCGGGCGGGGGTCTCGCGGTGGGGCGGCACTTGATCGAGCACGGTCACCGGGCGATCGCCTTCGCAGGCCCGTTGACCGATGCCCCGGGCGTGGTGGCGCGCCGCTACGAGGGTGTGCAGCGGGCGATCCTGGAGCACGCCGCGACGGGCGACGGGCTGCAGGGCGCCGCCCATCTGATCGCGGTCCACGCCGACCACCACCCGGGCTCCGCGGTACGCGCGGTGGATGAGATCCTCGCGCATCCGGAGCGGCCCACGGCCGTCGTGGCCTCCAGCGACGTGCTCGCGGCGGAGATCCTGGGCGAGCTGCTGGACCGCGGCATCGCCGTGCCGGGTCAGATGTCGGTGGCGGGTTTCGACGACTCCCCCGTCACCCGGTGGGTGAGGCCGCAGCTGACCAGCGTCGCCCAGGACATCGAAGCCAAGGCGAGGGCAGCGGTGGCGATGCTGACGCGTCTGATCGACGGGGAGCAGGGTGAGCGCCCCGGCGGGGGGCCTCCCATGGTGGAGCGACTGCCCATGCAGCTGATGGCACGGGAGAGCACGGGACCGGCGCCGCGCCGCTGACCCCGCTCAGCAGCGCGTCACATATCCCCGCTCACAGCAGCGGCAGCAGTTCCTCCCACACGGCCCGCAGGATCTCGGAGCCGGGCTTGCCCTCGAGGTGCGAGGTGATCGCCACGCAGGCCTCCTGCTCCGGCAGCACCACCAGGAACTGGCCGAAGGCGCCGTCGGCCCGCCAGGACTCCCCCACCGAGCACTTCCACACCCCGAAGCCGTACTTCCCGCCCTCGGGGTCCGCCTCGCCGGTGGGGACCCAGGCGTCGGCGGCGTGCATGGCGCGGATCCACTCCCCGGGCACCAGGCGCGTGCCCGGCTCGGCGGCCCCCTCGGGGGCGATGCCCTCACCCAGCAGCAGCCCGCCGATCCGGGCCACCTGCGCGCTGGTCAGGTGCAGGCCGGTGGCGCCCCAGGTGAATCCCTGGCGGTCGGTGAACCACTGGGGGTTGAGGATCCCCAGCGGCTCGAACAGACGCGGCATCAGCCAGTCGCGCAGGCTCTGCCCGGTGCGCTCGCTGATCACGCGGGCCAGCATGAAGGTGGAGCCGTTGGAGTAGACGAAGCCGTCCCCGGGCTGGGCGGAGAGGTCGGTGCCCAGGAAGTGATCGGTGAGGCCGGGGTGCTCGCGCTCCTCGTCGGTGAAGGCGGTGACCGGGGAGCCCGAGGTCATGGTGAGCAGGTGCCGCAGGCGCACCTGGTCGATCCCCTCGCCGTACCCGCGGGTGGCGGCCCCGTCCGGCCCGGTGCCTCCGGTGGGGGCCGGCAGGTGGTCGACGAGCCGGTCGTCCAGATCCAGCAGACCCTCATCCCGGGCCAGGCCCACGGCCAGGGCGGTGACCGCCTTGGAGATCGAGTAGAGGTTCTCCGGGGCGTCGGACCGGAACAGGTGGGTGACGTCGGGCCTGCCCGGGCGGATCACGTGGAGGGCACGCACGCCCAGCTGCTGCTCGACGATGCGCTGGCGCAGCGGCAGCAGCAGCAGCGGATCGGGCACGGAGTCGGAGGAGCTCATGGATACGAGACTAGGGCGCAATCACGGACCGTGGTACGGCAAGGAGCGCACGAACTCCCTACCTCGGTCGGATGACCAGCGCCCCGCCACCGGCCACACTGTCCTCAGCGCAGCTATGTGCACCCTTTTCCGTTCGGCGGCGTCGAGATGCGCCCCCGTCCTGATCGAAAGGCCGCGATGGAATCCGTTCGCCGCTATGTCTTCCCCATCGTGTGGATGCTGATCTTCGCCGTGATAGCCCTGGCGCTGGCGAAACTGGCGTTCTTCCCCGCGAACGCCGAGGCCGGCGAGGGGGACGAGCTCTACCCGACCGCCGAGTTCGACCAGTACGCGACCGTGGTCCCCGAGACCGGCGACATCACCTCGACGATGGCCCTGGACGCGATCGTCCAGCCCGACGCCGGAACCCCGGTGCTCGCCAAGGCCTCCGGTGAGATCACCAAGATCTGGGTGAAGAACGGCGACACCGTCGCCAAGGGCGACCGGATTCTGCAGGTGCGGGTGCCGCAGGATCCGGTCGCGGTGGAGTCCGCGTCGGGGGACCCGGCGGCACCGGGGCCCGACGGAGAGCCCCTGCCCGCCCCGGCGCCGGACCCGGCTCCCGCCCAGGAGTACCTCTACCTGAACCTCACCGCCCCCGAGGCCGGCCGGATCACCGGGCTCACCCTGGCGGAGTGGCAGAGCACCACCGCGGGCCAGACGGTGGCGACCCTGTCGCCGGGCACCTACTCGATCGTCGCCGGTCTCAGCCCGGAGGAGCAGCTGCAGCTGCTGGACCTGGACATCGAGGCCACGGCGGAGCTTCCCACCGCGGCGGAGCCGGTGCCCTGCACAGCCCCGACGATCACCGAGGACGCCACCGTGCAGGAGCCCACGTCGCCCTCGGAGCCCGAGGCACCCCCGGGTGTCTTCGAGGAGTACCCCGGGATGGAGCAGGAGCAGAGCTCGGGCACCTCCGCGGCCCAGCTGCGCTGTCCCGTCCCCGAGGGAATCAAGATCGTGCCCGGGTTGTCGGTGAAGGTGTCGGTGGACCTGGGCTCCGCCAGCGGTGTGATGACCGTGCCGACCACGGCAGTGGAGGGCAACGGCACCGACGGCACCGTGTACGTGTTCGATGAGGCCACGGGCGAGCCCACCCCGGTTCCGGTCACGCTAGGCCTGCGTGGCGAGGGCGTGGTGGAGATCGTCGAGGGCCTGGAGGAGGGCCAGGAGATCCTGCAATTCGTCCCGGGGGTGGACAATCCCGAGGGCGCCATGGTCGGCGGTGAGATGTGGTGACCGCACCCCACGAGGGACGCATACCGCTGCTGGAGCTGCGGGACCTGACCCGCTCGGTGCGCCTGCCCAGCCGGGACATGCTGCACATCCTCCAGGGCATCGACCTGACAGTGGAGGCCGGGGACCATGTGGCCGTCGTCGGTCGCTCCGGGTCCGGCAAGACGACCCTGCTGAACCTGCTGGGACTGATCGACCGCCAGACCGGCGGCGAGCTGCTGTTCGACGGCAAGGACGTCTCCCGGTTGTCCGACGCCCGCCGTGCCCGCCTGCGCGGGGCCTACATCGGGTTTGTGTTCCAGCAGTTCAACCTGCTGGAGCGGCGCACCGCGCTGGAGAACGTGATGATGCCGATGATGTACGGCACCGCCCGGCAGTTCTGGCGCCGCGAGCGTTCGGCGATGGAGATGCTGGACCGGGTGGGTCTGGCCGACCGCGCCCACCAGCTGCCCACCCGGCTCTCCGGCGGTGAGCAGCAGCGGGTGGCGGTGGCCCGAGCGCTGGTGCGCCGGCCGCGCCTGATCCTGGCCGATGAGCCCACCGGCGCGCTCGACGTCACGACCGGCGAGGCCGTGATGGCGCTGCTGGACGAGATCGCCCGCGACTCCGATGCCGCCCTGGTCACCATCACCCATGACCTGCAGGTCGCCGCGCTCTCCCAGCGCGCGTACCTGCTGGACGAGGGCGTGCTGCACCCGGTCACCAGCAACCATGCCCGCGAGGCACTGTCGGCCACCGTGGGCATCCGCTCCGGCCGCCGCGAGGTGGAGGACCTGGCCGAAGCGGGTGTCGGAGCGTCGGCCCCAGCGAGCGCCGGGACGTCAGCCCCTGCCGTCGAGGCCAGCCCGCGCGCGAGCGGTGACGCGGCATGACCGGTCTGATCGCCCCCATCGTCGAGGCCTACGGCGAACTGCGGGTCAACAAGGGCCGCATCATGCTGGCGCTGATCGGCGTGGCGCTGTCGGTGTTCATCCTGACCGGCGTGATGGGCGCCGGCGGCATGCTGGGCAGCGCCCTGGAGCAATCGGTGGAGAAGTCTGCCGGCCGTGCCTCCGTGGTGGGTGTGTACCACGTGGGAGGAGGTGGGCCGGAACTCACGGCCGACGAGCGTGACGAGATCGTGCTGGAGCAGATCGACCGCCTGGGGATCGAGCACCGTACCCGCGTCATCAACACCCTCGTAAGGGCACAGACCCGCCAGGGCGTGCAGACGATCGAGCTGCAAGGCGTGGACCCGGACTACGCCGACATCTACCGGGTGCGCCCCAAGTCCGGACGGTGGATCGCCGACTCGGACCAGAACCGTCTGGCCCCCGCGATCGTGGTCAACCAGCCGGCGTATGAGCTGCTGGGCCGCCCCGCCATGGGAACCGAGCCCATCACCCTCTATGGGCAGGCAGGGAACCAGCAGGCCGTGCAGGCGGTGGTGATCGGGGTGCTCCCCGCTGATCCCACCACGGACTGGGGCCCCACCGCCTACACCGCTGCGGGCAGCATCGACGAGATGCCGGGGATGGACCAGCCTGGGGCCATCACCGCGGAGTACCGGGCATGGGTGCCCCCGGAGCAGGCCCAGGCCGTGTCGAACCGGCTCTCCCAGGTGCTGGCCGACACCCCGGCGGGGAGCTTCGAGGCGGCCCAGTACTCCGCCCCCATGGAGGGTTTCGAGGTGCTGCAGCAGGCGCTGATCGCGGTGGCGCTGGCGATCCTGGTGCTGGGCGCGGTGGGCCTGGTGAACATCTCTCTGGTGACCGTGCGGTACCGGGTGCGGGAGATCGGCATCCGCCGTTCCTACGGCGCGACCGGCGGGCGGATCTTCTTCGGGGTGCTGATGGAGTCGGTGGTGGCCACTGTGGTGGCCGGTGCGATCGGCGTGATGGGGGCCGTGGCCCTGGTCAAGGCCCCCTTCGTCACCGACTACTTCCGAGGCATCGGCCTGGTGGACCTGCCGCCGTTCCCCGTGGGCGCGGTGGTGGCCGGTCTTGCGGCGGCGACCCTGGTGGGCGTCCTGGCCGGTGCCCTGCCCGCGATCATCGCCACCCGCATCAAGGTGATCGACGCGATCCGGAGCTGAGGCGATCCCCCGCTGAGCTATGCCGCCACGTCGTACCGAGGCGGGGCCGAGAGCCGAGGCCCCGGGCCCATGACGGGCAACGGGCGACGGGCGACGGGCGATAAATCATGTGGCCGTGACGGCCACAGCTGGCTACGGTCAACGCATGGCGAACTCCCTGATGGTCCGTGAGCACAGGGCCGATCCGACGGAACTGGTCCACCTGCCCCAGCCGGTCGACCTTCGCGAGCTTCGGGAGCAGGACCTCGACGCGGCCGCAGAGGCATACTGGCTCAGCCATCACGGCTCCTCGTCCCAGATGACGATCGAAGAGGCCACAGCCGACGTGCGCGCTGCCTGGCAGGGGGAGTACGGGCTGTGGTTGCCGGACGCCTCGCTCGGGGCGTGGCGCGGGGACGAACTGCTCGGCGCGGTCCTCACCGTCAGGGACGCCCCCTGGGACGATGCACCACCCGGGCCGTTCATCATCGACCTGTTCGTGATTCCCGCCGTGCGTCGACAGGGGATTGCCCGTGCTCTCGTCACTGC
Source organism: Brachybacterium sp. p3-SID1565 (assembly GCF_025143785.1). Taxonomy (NCBI): domain Bacteria; kingdom Bacillati; phylum Actinomycetota; class Actinomycetes; order Micrococcales; family Dermabacteraceae; genus Brachybacterium; species Brachybacterium sp. p3-SID1565. The sequence continues at coordinate 46,536 of NZ_JAMBDS010000006.1, read as the reverse complement.
CGCTGTCGGTGCCGTACGCGAGCCGGTGGCCCTCCGAGTGGACGACACCGCGCCCGCAGCGCGTGCCCTCTACCTGGACCTCGGGTTCCGCGAGGTGGGGTGAGGCTGCGCGTCCGTGGGGCGACGACGCGCGCCCCGGCGCAGTTCGGCCGGGCCGGCTCAGACCGCGACGATCGGCGGCAGCGGCTCGTCGGCCGCTCGGGTGACCGGCTCGGCGAGGGTGAGCCCGTCGCGTCGGCCGATGAGCACGCAGGCCACCGCGGTGCCCACGACCAGGGCCACGGCCCCAGCGATTCCACCGGCGAGCGCCGCGGAGGCGGGCGCGCCGCCGGCCAGGGCCGCGTTCGAACTGCCCGGGGCGGCTGACGCCGCGACCATCGCCGCGGCGCCCGAACCGATACCGGTGCCCACCGCGAGGCCGGAGGTGAGGATACCGACGACGGTCGTCGTGAGGGTGAGCAAGAAGGGCAGTTCGAGGCCGCCGCTCTTCCAGGCGAGGATGCCGGCGCAGGCGGCCAGGGTGAGGGCGGGAATCAGCACGGCGGCGCTCCATTCACGCCCGATCAGCACGATGCCCATCGCCGCGAGGATCGGGAGGACGGGGCTGCGCAGCCAGGTGCCGAGGGCCTGCATCACCAGTCCGCGCATCGTCAGTTCCAGGCCCGCCACCTGCAGGGGCGCAAGCACGGCGGTGACCAGTACCAGTGCGAGCACGGCACCGGTCGACGGGCCGGGCGCGTCAGGGCCCGCCTCCACCGGTGCGAGGGACCCGGCCAGCGCGGCCACGCCCACCGTGATCACGCCACCGGCGATGACGGCCAACGCTGCAGGGGTCGAAAGGACGCTGCGGCGGTGGGCGGCCACCGAGAACGCGGTGGCGATGGGACGCCACCCGCCCGCGCGCACGCCGATCAGACCGGCCGGCAGCCACAGCGCACCCATCGCCAGAGCGAGGCCCACGTCCAGCGGGCTGGCGGGGTCACCGCTGGTCACACCCAGGGCGACGTTGACCCCGGGCACCAGGGCCAGCAGCAGCACCACGGTGACCAGCAGCGCGGACGCCATGATCACGTACGACGCGAAGGCGGCGAACACGGTCAGCAAAGGCTTGGACCATGCCGACCAGGGCTCGCGCAGGGTGGCCATGCGGTGGTACGCGGTCATGCTGCGCGCCGCGATGCGAGACGCCGGGCGAGACGCTGGCGGCGCTGCTCGTGCTCGCGGGCCTGGGCCGCGTGCGCCTGGGAGGCCGCGGCCGACAGGCCGAGGTCATCGATGGTGAGCGCCTGGGCCAGCGGCCCGAAGGGACGCTCGCTGGTCATGGTCGCGCCGGGGCCGACGTGGATCAGCTCGCCCGGGTCCATCAGGCGCCAGCCTGCGTCGTCGTCCATCGGCTCGCTGGCGATCACCACGGAGCGCACGTCCTGCAGGTCCTCGCTGTCCACGCGCAGGGAGTCGGAGGACTGCTCGAGGGGCTCTCGGGGATCAGCCGCGGTGGCGGAGCGTTCCAGCACCCACAGCTCGTTGGTGGCGGGAAGCCGCACGGCGATCAGTTCGTCCCCGCGCATGGCGAGCAGGTTCACGGAGTACACGGGCACGTTGCGGGCGATCCAGTCCAGCGCTGCCACCACCCCGTCGTGCAGGTCGTCGCCGTGGGCGGCGACCTCGCCGGTGACCAGGGCGGCCATCCATTCGCTGTCGGTGGTGCCGTGCACGTGGTGGGCCGTGCCCAGCTGCCGCACGCGCTGCTTCATGCCGGAGGTGACCTCGAGGACCCCGTTGTGCGCGGAGACGATGCCGTCCTGCACGAAGGGGTGGGTGTTCTCAGTGGTGTGCTGGGTGCCGCTGGACAGTCGCACGTGCGCGATCATCGAACGGGTGCGCACCTGCTGCGCGATCCGGCCGAAGCGCTCGGAGCGGTAGGCGGCGATGGGCCGCTTCCTGACCTGCACCTGCCCCGTTGCCTCGTCCACCCAGGCGAGACCGGTGCCGTCGGCGTTGAAGCGGGACTGGGTCACCAGGGAGTAGGGGGCATCCATCAGCCACATCTGGGCGGTGACGGGCTGGTCGGCGTGGAGAGCGAAGAGTCGGCACATGTCGGCGTCGAGTGTAGGCCGGGTGGCGGCGATCTGCAGTGGCCCGTGAGACAGACGGGACGAAGTGCCTCACAGGTCACGTGGGCACCCGGGCCATCCAGGCTGCACCTCCGTTGCCCCGCACCGATGCCCCTGACCACCTCGCCCACACCGACACCCCTCGCTGACGCATCACACCCGGGAAGGAACCGGGGCCGGCGCACGTTGAGCACTGGTCGTGAGCAAGAGAATCCACCGCACCATCGGCATCCTGGGGGCGGGCAAGGTCGGCACCGTCCTGGCACGCCTGGCCGTCGCCGCAGGCCATGACGTCCTCATCGCCGGCTCCGGTGACCCCGGGAAGATCGAGCTGATCGTGCAGATCCTGGCCCCGGGAGCGCGCGCCACCACCGCCCGGGAGGCCGCCGCCCAGGCCGACATCGTGGTCCTGGCCCTGCCCCTGGGCAAGCACGCCACCATCCCGGCCGACGCCCTGGACGGCAAGCTCGTCATCGACGCCATGAACTACTGGTGGGAGACGGACGGCGAACACGAGGAGTTCTCCGCCCCCGCCGCCTCCACCAGCGAGTTCATCCAGGGCCAGCTGCCGGGTGCCACCGTGGTGAAGGCGCTGAACCACATGGGCTACCACGATCTGGAGGACCTGGCTCGGCCGCGCGGTGGGAGGGTTCCAGGTGCGGGCGGTGCGACCCCGCGCGCTGCCATCGCGATCGCAGGTCCCTCGCCGCAGGTGGATGAGGTCGCGGAGTTCGTCGACGAGCTGGGCTTCGACCCGGTGCTGATCGGGGGTCTGTCCGACGGGGTGCGCCTGCAGCCGTTCACCGAGGCCTTCGGCGCGACCATCGATGCTGCGGAGCTGCGCGCCATGGTGGCGCGATTCCCGGAGACGGACCGCGGCCGCGAGGTGCTCGCGGCACGCGAAGCCCGCACCGACAGCCCGAGGCGCGCTGCCGTTCACGAGGCCGCCGACTGATCCGGTGCCTCGGGAAGCGATCCCCTGGCGGTTCAGTCCCCTGATCCGGCACGGGCCCGCCCTGATCCGCGCAGTCGCTGACCGGTGCCCCTGGCCGGTTCCCACAGCCCCAGACCCTCGCGGCGGGAGTACCACCACCACAGTCCGGCGGTGATCAGCACCGTGGGCAGGGTCGAGGTGAGCAGCGCGATCGGCGGGACGGCGCCCTGCTCGAGCGGGCTCACCATCGTCGGTGCCAGCAGGAACAGGGACCAGTTGTTGGCCGCGTGCAGCAGGAAGGCGTACTCCTCGCCCGGCCTTCATCGGCCCCTCCCGCAGTCTCGCGTCGAGGTCAGCCGAACGGCCGATCCCGTTCGCCGTCGGTATCCCTACGCTGGCCCCATGCCCGTCCCCACCCGCGCCGGTGCCCCGGTCGCCCAGCCCGACGCCCCCATGTCGGCGGCACCTGTCCCCGATGCACCCACGCCCGGTGCGACCGCGGCACCCGCCTCCGCCATGGCGGTGGCACCGGCCCCCGCGTCACCCGGACCGGGCGCAACGGCACCCGGACCGGGCGCAACGGCACCCGGCGCGGCATCCCCCTCCCCGGGTCGGCCACGAGCCTGGCTGATCGCGGCAGGTGAATCCCTCGGCTGCGTGGCGACAGGACTGTTCATCCTGCTGATCACCTTCGGCATGGTGCTGACGGAGTTCAATGACCAGCCACCGACGGCGCTGGTGCTGCTGACAGGTGTCGATCTGCTGGTGGGTGCCCTGGCCGCGCTGGTGATCGGTCCATTGCGGTTCCTCTCTGCCACCCGCGTCGGGACGGTCCTCAACCTGGTCATCGCGACCCTGGCAGGTTTCAGCACGTGCGGGATCCCGGCAGGGCTCATCGCCCTGCATCGCCTGGGTAGGAAGCGACGGACAGGGCTGGACCTGCTGGCCGTCGGACTGCTCACCGGCGCCGCCATCGGCCTGATGGCCCTGGACGCCGCCGCTCGGTCAGCCTCGCCTGACTTCTCGTGGGTGGTGGCCGTGGTGCTAACGCTGGCCGTGAGCACCACCGCGCTGGTGCTGGGGCGTCTGTCCGGTACCAGGACAGCGCTGCTGGCATCCCTGCGCAGCCAGGCCGAGGCCGCCGACCGCGAGCGCATCGCCGCTGATCGCGAGCGCACCGCCGCCGAACAGGCACGTAAATCCGCTGAGCTCGCACGGGCCTCGGCCGAACGGGCACGAGAGGCTGCGGAGCAGGCCCGGGCATCGGCTGAGGCGCGGGTCCGAGCAGAGGAGCGCACCGCGATCGCCCGCGACATGCACGACAGCGTCTCCCACCACCTGGCCGCGATCGCCATGCATGCCGGGGCCATGAGCTACCGGGAGGACCTGCCGCCCGAGCAGCTGCAGCACATCGCCGGCACCGTGCGCGATGCTGCACAGAAGGCCAACGGGGAGCTGCGGCAGGTGCTGCTGGCACTGCGCTCCACGGACGGGCCCCAGCCGCTCCCCACTGCTCCCGCGCTGCAGGAGATCGTGGACGACGCCCGCGCCAGGGGTCAGGATGTGTCGCTGACCTGGGAGGGCACCGACTCCAGTGAGCTGGACCAGCGGGGCCGCTCCACGGTGGTGGCGCTGTCCCGGATGCTCGGCGAGATGGTCACCAACGCCGCGAAGCACTCCCCCGGTGCACCGCTGACCCTCACCCTGGCCCGTCGCCAGCAGCGCCTTGTGCTCACCGCGCGGAACCCACTGAGCGACGAGCACCCGGGCGGGGACCAGGAGGGGGCCGTGCCGTCGACCGGTCACGGACTCATCGGCCTGCAGGAACGCGCGCGACTGCTGGGCGGTGATGCCCGCTCCGGCTGCGATCACGACAGCTTCGAGGTGGAAGCATGGATCCCATGGTGAGCATCTCCGAGACCGGCAGCGACACCAGCGGCACAGGCGACGGGATCACCGACCAGCAGTCCCGCACCCGAGTGCTTCTGGTCGACGACGAGGCCCTGATGCGGGCCGGTCTGCGCCTGATGATCGACGGGGCACGCGGGATCGACGTCGTCGGCGAGGCGGCCGACGGCCGGTCGGGCCTGGACCAGGCCCGCGCCCTGGAACCGGACGTGATCCTGATGGACGTGCGGATGCCGCACATGGACGGGATCGCGGCCGTGCGAGCGCTGCGCGAGGAGGGCTCCACAGCCCGGGTCGTGATGCTGACCGCCTTCGACACCGACGAGTTCCTGCTGGATGCGCTGCGCGCCGGCGCGGTCTCGTTCCTGCTCAAGGACTCCCCGCCGCAGCAGGTGGTCGAGGCCGTGCTCGATGCCCCCCAGGACCGGGCGCGCTTCTCCCCGGAGGTGCTGGCGCGCCTGGTGCGGCTGGCATCCGACGGGCAGGGCACCGGGCCCACCGATGCTGGCACCACCGGCACGGGTCCTGGCCGCGCCGCTCCTGCCCAGACGCCGAGCACAGCCCCCGCGGGCATCACCGAGCGGGAGTGGGAGGTGGGGCGCCTGGTGGCGCGCGGCTTGACCAACCAGGACATCGCCGAGCAGCTGTTCCTCAGCCTTGCCACCGTGAAGACCCACCTGGGGCGCCTGTTCGACAAGCTGCAGGTCACCAACCGGGTGCAGCTGGCCATCAGGGTGCTGGAGCTGGGAGGCTGAGGCCATGACCCCCAGTCCCTCCATGGACCTCGATGCCGCCCTGAGCCGCGCCCGGATGCTGTTCTCGATGCTCTCCTCCCCGAAGCTGCGCGCCGCCCTCGGTGCACGGCTCACCGGACGGGAGCAGATCGACGTCGCGGATCGTCCCGCCGGCGCGGAGCATCGCAACGGCACCAGGGATGCCGCCCACACGCGGAGCAGCAGCACCGATGCTCCTGTGGACCGCATCGACTGGTTGCGGGCCGACGGTCAGGTCGATGCCCCGATGCTGCGCGAGGTGGTCGATGCCCTCACCCTGATGCGCTCCTCGGACGCCATCCTGGAGGTGCCCCGGCTGGAATCCCTCCCTCCACGGGAGGTCGACCGGATCGCAGCCTCGGGCCGTATCGCCCGCATGGTGTTCGAGCGACTCGGAGCCGACGGTGCACTCAGCGAGGCGGAGCTGAACGCAGGGATCTCGATGATCGCGCCGGACCCGGCGCTGGTGCGGCGGGATGCGGTGGACTCCGGGGTGCTGGAGCGGGCGGCGGACGGGAGCCGCTACCGCCTCGCGCAACTCCTGCAGCCCCCGGTCGCCCTCCCCCCGGGGAGCCCGGCCCTCACCAGCCCAGGGGCTCGCTGAACGCCTTCGCCAGGGCGATCATCCGCCCGTGGAAGTGCGCTGCGGCGGGGAACTGCGCAGCCCATGCGGCGTTCACGGTGAGCCGCACCAGGGTCCAGGCCTGCACCCGGTCCAGGTCAAGGCCGGCCTCATCGGCCACCACCTCGGCCCGCAGCCGCACATGGGTGCGGAAGGAGTGGGCGCGTTCGGCGGCGTCCTCGCGGTTCCACACGATCGGTGCCACCGCATACGCCCATTCACCTGCCACGGGCTTGGGGTCGATGGCGAGCCAGTCCCCTCGCTGCGGATCGAGAGGGGCGAGCACGTTCATGTCGTGCAGGTCCTCGTGCACCATCCGGGCCTGCGGAGCATCGACCAGCAGGTCATCGAGGACGGACAGGGCCTGCTCGGTGAGTCGGCGCGGCACTGTGGGCCCGGCCTGCGCGAGCTCCCCGCGCCACCGCTCCGCCTTGGCTGCGACGGTGTCCAGCTGCGGCAGCGCCGGATGGTCCAGCACCCTGAACAGGCGGCCGATCTCCTCGCACGCCTCGAGTATCGGGACGGTGGTGAGGTCGCGGTCGCCGTCCAGCCGCTCCAGCAGCAGTGCACAGTCTGCGGGAGATGCGGCCAGCATCCTGACGGCGCCGCGCCCGGCCCAGGCCCGCAGCGCCAGGTGCTCGGTGGTGGCCTCACGGTGCGGCCAGGTGAGCTTCAGTGCGGCCCGCTCGCCGTCGTTCCGGCGGACCGGGAGGACCAGCGCGTTCTCCCCGTACCAGGAGTCGCCGTCGAGTCGCAGGTCCCAGCTGTCCAGGCAGCGGTCGACCAGAGCCGGCAGGTGGGCGAGCCAGGTGTCCCCGTCGATACCGTCGGAGCCGCTGCGGTCATCGGCCGGGCGTCGAGCGATGCGGGTGCTGAAGCCTTCGGGGATGCGCATGATCGGCCCAGCCTACGGGCTCGTCATCGGGCCACGGTCGGGAGCTACCCCCCTTGGGGCTCGCCCTTCAGCGCGCGGGGCAGGCGTCTCTCATCGTCGCAGGGAGCGCAGGATGGACCGCACCATCTTCACCGCGGTGGTGACCACGAAGACGCCGAAGACCAGGATGAAGACCGAGGGGGCGCCACCGACCCCGCCCGACGTGCCCAGGATGCCGAAGAAGGTGATCGCGACGTAGCCCAGGACCACCAGTGAGATCACACTGGTGACGATCCCCCCGATGGAGGTGGCCCCGCCCCGGGATCGACCCTCCTCGGCATCGGCAGTGCCGAAGCTGCGTCGCCAGTCGGTGCTGGGCCCGGACTTCGCACCGGAGCCGAACTGCGGGCCGAACGACGAGGGATCCCGGCCCGCGTCCCGCGGGACGTCCGCAGGTTCACCATGGTCGAAGTCGGCGGACCACCCCTCGCCCCTGCCGCCGGCGCCACCGGTTCCAGCGTTGCCGGGGTCGTCCCACCGTCGGTCGCTCCCGCGGTCGTCCGCGCCCCGCATCCAGGACGGGTCCCCCTGCGGTCCGTGCGCTCCGGACCCGAATACCCCGCTCATGGTGCCGAGTGTAGGGGCAGCGGCAGGAGCGGACACGTTACCGTCGAGGCATGATCCATCTGCGCGACGACCAGGTCCGTGACCTCCTGCCCTCCCCCACGGACGCTGTGGCCCTCATGCGCGAGACGCTGCTCGCGCTCGCCGACGGCTCGGCCTCGGTGACCCCGAAGTCGCAGGTGGTGCACGAGGAGGGCGGCTTCGCCAACGCCATGCCCGCCGCCTGGCCGGAGCGCGGCCTGCTGGGCATCAAGTGGGTGACGATCACCCCCTCGAACCGTGCGCACGGCAAGGAGATGATCGACGGCCTGATGGTGCTCTCGGGCGCTGACGGCTCCACCCGCGCCGTGATGGACGCCGCCGAGCTGACCGCTCTTCGCACCGCCGCCGTCACCGGTGCCTCCCTGGCGCTGGACAACCGCCCGATCGCCTTCCTGGGAACCGGGGTGCAGGCGCGCTCGCACGCCCGCGTCATCGAGGCGCTGGGACGTGGCCCGCTCTCCGTGTGGGGGCGCCGGGCCGGGGCACTCGAGGACCTGGTCACCTGGGGCAGGGTCAACACGCCAAACCTGGAGATCCGCACCGCCACGGACCGTGCTGAGGCCCTGGCCGGTGCGGGAGTGGTGATCAGCGGCCTGCCGATCGGGCTGAGTGGCAGCGAGCTCGCACCGGGTGAGGTCACCGCCGATGCAACCCTGCTGCCGCTGGACTACGCCTCGGTGGCCGGTGCCGAGCTGGCCCGCACCGGCACCGTGGTGGCCGACGACCCCGAGCAGTACGAGATGCTGCGTCCCCTCAAGCACGGCCAGGACTACCCGCGCGCCACCGGGGCCACCGGTGACCTGCTGCGCGAGGGGCGCCCGGATGGCCTGGTGGTCGCTCAGAACCTGGGGAGCGGACTGGGGGACGTGGTCCTCGCCGATGCCGTGGTGCGCGCCGCAGGCTGCTGATCAGGGCTCGGCGGTCTGCGGCCGCTCAGGAGCACTTCCGGATGCCTCCCCTCGTATCCACGGAACTCTGATCTGCACGTGGTCTACTTCCCCGCATGTCCAGATCCATCGCAGTGCCGCTCAGCTGCTCCGTCGTGGTCCCGGTGAAGGACGATGCCGAGGAGCTGGGCGGGCTGCTCAAGGCGCTCGGCCGCCAGACCGAGCCACCGCTGGAGATCATCGTGGTGGACAACGGATCGAGCGACGACAGCGCCCGCATCGCCGCCGGGGCCGGCTGCCGCGTGCTGCACGAACCCGTTGCCGGCATCCCCGCTGCGGTCGCGGCCGGCTACGACGCGGCTGTGGGCGACCTGATCCTGCGCTGCGACGCGGACTCCCGACCCCGCCCCACCTGGGTGGCCGCTCACCGCCGGGCCCATGCCACCGCTGCACAGGCCACCGGGGGCACATCCGTCTGCACCAGTCCCCGGGTCGTGGCGGTCACCGGTCCGGCGAGATTCCGACTGCCCGCGCCGCTGGACCTGGTCACCTCGGCGATGTACCTGGGCGGGTACGTACTGGCCGTGGGTTCGGCCCTCGGGCACCCGCCGCTGTTCGGCACCACCATGTCCCTGCGCCGCGAGTGGTGGCAGGACGTGCGCGACAGCGTCTCCCGCAGCGCCGACGTGCACGACGACATGGACCTCTCCTTCAGCGTGCTCCCCCACCAGACAGTCCGCGTCACCTGGGACGTCGCCGTGGACATGTCGCCGCGGGCCCTGCGCTGGGGCCGCCCGGCGGACGTCCGTGCGCGTCGTGCGTTCGTCACCCTGGCCCGAGCCTGGCAGCGGCAGGCCCCGTGGGACCGCTGGGCCGACCGGCTCGCCCACCGCGGCCTGGACCCGAGACGGCTCGGCCGACGACGGCAGGAGACCGGGCATCGGACCAGCGCGCGCAAGACCGAAGCCAGGCCTGCGCCGCACACCTCCTCGGAGCAACCGCGGTGAGGGCAGTCGGGCGTGCCGTGCTGCGCCTGGCCGTGCGCTGGTCGGGCCTGCTGATGGCGGCCGGGCTCGCCCTGGCCGGACTGTGGGTCGAGGCGGCCGTGGCGATGCTCGTCGCACTGGGGCAGGTGCTGGCCTGGCGGATGCGACTGCCCCGGGCCTGGGAGGCAGCGGCATCGATCACCGCCATGGCCGCGGCCGTCAGCTCCTACCTGCACCTGTACGAAAGATGGACCTGGTGGGACCTGCCGGTCCACGCCGCCCTGACCGCGGTGGTCTCCGTGATGGCGGCCTGGATGGTCGATGTGCGGTGGCGTCGGCGCGCCTCCCCCCGCCCCTGGCTAATGGTCATCAGCGGTTTCCTGCTGGCCCTGGTGTGGGAGGTGCTGGAGTGGTGGGGGCACCAGGTGGTGGATCCGCGCGTGCACATCGCTCCGGCCGACACCGCCGGCGACGTGATCGCCGGGTTGCTCGGTGCCTCCGCGGCCGCGTGGTGGTGGCACCGTCGGTCGGCTGCGGGACCGTCCGGGCCGGTCCGATCGCCGTCCCGGTCTGCCCGGGCCTCGTCAGACTCTGCGTCGACCCGCCTCGAGGCCGGCAGGTCCGTACGATGAACCCATGGATCCCCGTCGACTGCTGATCTTCCGCACCGTGGTGCGCAACGGCTCCATCGGCGCCGGTGCGCGGGAGCTGGGGTGGACGCAGCCCGCGGTCTCCCAGCATCTGGCCGCGCTCGAGAAGGAAGTGGGCACCCAGCTGCTGCTGCGCTCCTCCTCCGGTGTGACCACCACCGAGGCCGGCACGCGCCTGGCCGCCCACGCCGAGGCGGTCGCCGCCCAGCTGCACGCCGCCGAGGAGGAGCTGGCCGACATCACCGCGCTGCGCCGCGGCACCGTGCGCTTCGCGACGTTCCCCTCGGCCGCCGCCGTGCTGCTGCCGCCCGCCCTCGCCCTCCTGCACCGCACCAGCCCGGACCTCGACGTCACCTTCTCCGAGCTGGAACCGCCGGATGCGGTGGCGGCCGTGCGCGAGGGGGAGGTGGACCTGGCCCTGGTGTTCCGGTACCCCGGGTCCGACGTCGACGCCGAGGGCACGCTGGAGTGGACCGGTCTGATGGAGGACCGCGTGCTCGCTGTACTGCCCAAGGACCATCCGCGGGCAGACGACCCCGACCTCCGCCTCGCGGATCTCGCTGAGGAGCAGTGGATCGCGGGTTGCGAGCGGTGCCGGGCGAACCTCCTGGCCAACGCACGCCGCGCCGGGTACGAACCGCGGGTGCGGCACTCCACCGACGACGCCACCGTGGTGCAGCGCCTGATCGTGCACGGGGCAGGGGTGGCCCTGCTGCCGGAGACGGCACTGGAGGCGCACCCCTCCGACGACGTGGTCTCCCGTGCCTTGCCGGATCTGGACGACCGCACCATCGGCATGATCAACCGCAACGGCGCCCAGTCGATCCCTGCGGTCGCAGCGTTGCGCGATGCGCTGGTGTCCGTGGCCGACGAGCGCTCCGTCTGCGCCGTGCACATCTGAGCCGGGCCCGTCCGATCAGTGCCAGGCGGGGCTCCCCCCGAACCCACCGTGCACATCTGATGCGCCCCCGGGGGTCCCGCCGGGCTCGCTTTCGGTCAGCTCCGCCGAGCGAACTCCCCGATCACCACGTTCCAGGTGCGCATCGTGGCCTCGGCGATCAGTCCTTCCCGGCGGAAGGGGTCGTCGGCCAGCACGCCCTGGGCGTCCTGAACGTCATCACCGCGCACGATCAGCAGGGCGCCCGGGTCACCGTCGGCCAGCGGCCCGGACAGCAGCAGGCGGCCGGCCTCGTACTGCTCCCGCAGGAAGGCGCGGTGCTCGGGCCGGACCTCGTCGAGACGGGCGGCATCGTCGACGTAGCGGTAGGTGACGGCGTAGGTGGCCATGGATGCTCCTTCACTGGGATGCGGGACAACGACGTGGGGTACGGAACTCACGACCGACGCTACCTGCTCCTGGGTGGGTGCGCCGGGCTGGGCCTGGCCGGAGATCGCCCTCACGGCCGCCGATCAGCTGCGCCTGATGCACCGCCTGGCCGGTCAGAGACGCAGTGGGAAGGGCGGCTTCGATCCGCTGCCGCTGCTGGCCTTGGAACCAGGCCCCGGCCTCACCGGGCCCCGTATCCTGACCCGGCCAGCACACCTGCAGCCCGAACGGCCCCGGGCCGCCCTTCCTGAAAGGCCTGCCATGCCGCGCATCAATGCCCCCTCCGTGGCAGAGCATCGCGCCGCCCAGGAGCGGGCTCTGCTCGATGCCGCTCACGCGATCCTCGAGGAGACCGGAGAGGCACCCACCATGGCGCAGGTGGCTGCGCGTGCGGGCCTGGCCCGCCCCAGCGTCTACCAGTACTTCTCCTCCCACAAGGCGCTGCTGCAGGCACTGGTGCGGGACGTGTTCCCCCGCTGGACCGAACGGATCGCCGCCGCCATGCGCACCGCCCCCACGCCGGGTGATCGGATCCTCGCGTACGCAGCCGCGAACATCGAGCTGGTCGCTGAGGGCTCCCACGCCATCGGCTCCGCGCTGGCCGCCATGGCCCCGGGTGAGGGCGTGGGCGAACATGCCGATCAGATGCACCGTGCGGTGCAGGAGCCGCTGGTGGCGACGCTGGTGGAGATCGGTGTCCCCGCACCGGAGGACGTGGCCGAGCTGATCAACGCAATGATCCACAGCGGCACCCGCATGCTCGATGCCGGCCAGAGCGCCCCGCAGGTCATCGCCCACCTGGAGACCGTGCTGCGCCCCTTGGCGGAGGCGTACCAGTCCCCAGCACGGTGACACCGCCCGCCTGAGGCAGTCCCCACCCGGCCACACCCGTGATGGGGGAAAGAAGGGTCGGGACGCGCTAGCTGGCTTCCTGGGTGCGGCTACCGTCGGAGGGGGCGAGGGCGCGATGGATGGTCGACTTGCTGACCTCGAGGGCACTGGCAATCTGTGCGAGGCTCTGGCCGCTATTACGTAGGCGCATGGCGGCCTCGATCTTCTCGGGGGTCATGGCCGGCGGCCGGCCGGAGGGGGTTGTGGATCGTTCACGGTTTCGGAACAGGTTCTGCGACGGGTGCTCCGGTGGCTTCGTTCGCTTGGTGGCGGGGTTTTTGCAGCGCTCCGTGGCGGTCTCGTTGCCGCGATCACGCAGGACTGGCTGCAGGTAGGTGTCGCGGTCTGAACCGAGAGGGGTGCGCCCGGTTGGGGGCCGTTTGGATCGCTGCCGCTACGTCAGAGTCCGAAGGCTCCGCCGCTGACGAGGATCACGATGCCGAGGCCGATGAGAACGATGGGGAAGAGGATGTCCTCCCAGCGTTCGAGCACTTCGGCGATCGGGGGGCGGGTGGCGACGAACTTTGCCAGGGCCACCAGGACCGCGACGAGCGCGAGGAAGACGATGCAGTAGGCGACTACTGCGAGAGGTTCCACGCTGAGGAAGACAGGGGTGTAGACGCCGATGTTGTCGCCGCCGTTGGCAAGGGTGACGCCAGCGACTGTCCACACGCCGACCTTCTTGCCGGCAACCTTGGCCTCGTCGTCATCGTCGTCATCGTCTCCGCGCCAGGCCTGCCATGCGGCCCAGAGGCCGAGGCCCAGAGGGATGAGACCGAAGTACGGGATGGCTGCCGAGGGCAGGAATGCTCCGGCGCCGATGGTCACCAGGACCGCGGCACCGAGGATGCCGGCGAATCCGAGGTACTGGCCGGCCAGAATGCGGGCGGTAGTGCCGCGCTGGCCTGCCCCTCGCGCGAAGAAGAGGGAGAGCACGATGATGTCGTCGATGTTGGTCGCTGCGAACAGGCCCATCGCCTGCAAGACCGAGGTGAGGATCATGCGCCCTCCCCAGCTGCGTCGCATCCGGGAAGCGAGCAGGCGGGATCGATGCACGGGGCGTCTTCGTCCACTGCCAGGGTGGCATCGACCAGTGCCGTCAGCGCCTGCGCCAGGTGCGAATCGGCGATCTCATATCGTGTCCGACGACCCTCGGGCTCGGAGACGACGATCCCGCAATCGCGCAGGCATGCCAGGTGGTTGGACACGTTCGGGCGTGTCAGGTCCAGATCTCGGGCCAGTTCCGCCGGGTAAGCGGGATGGTCGAGCAGGGTCAAGATGATCCGGGATCGAGTGGGGTCGGCCAGTGCACGACCCAGGCGGTTCATCACGTCGAGACGCGAAGCAATAGTCAGCATGCACTGAACTATACAGCGTGCACTGAACGCTCTGTCACAGGCGTCAGACCAGATCGCATGCCCGTAAGGGGATCCTCCACCGTACGTCGAGCGAGCTCAGTCCTCGACGACTTCTTGCGAGTGATCGCCAGGGACTGGTGCACGGGTAGGTGACACATCATCTGTGGCGCTGAGGAGCGTCGCAGGGAAGGATGTGCATCATGCCTGCTCCCTACCCCCAGGAGTTCCGCGACGACGTCGTGCGCGTCGCGAGGAACCGTGAACCTGGCCAGAAGCTCTCCCAGATCGCGCGGGACTTCGGGATCTCCGAGTCGTGCCTGACGAACTGGATGCGCCAGGCCGACGTCGAGGACGGAAACCGACCCGGCAAGACCCGGGAAGAGTCGACCGAACTGCGCGAGCTTCGTCGCCGGAACCGGCTGCTCGAGCAGGAGAACGAGGTCCTCCGCCGTGCCGCTGCCTACCTCTCCCAGGCGAACCTGCCGGGAAAAGGTACTACCCGCTCGTGAGCGAGCTCGCCGCCGACGGGATCCCCGTCGCGGTGTCCCTGCGGGTCCTGAAGCTCTCTCGCCAGCCCTACTACCGCTGGCGGAAACAACAGGTCACTGCGGCCGAGCTGGTCGAGGCCTACCGGGCCAACGCCCTGTTCGACGCGCACCGCGACGATGACACCTTCGGCTACCGACTGCTGGCCGACGAGGCTGCCGACGCCGGGGAGGTGATGTGTCGGCGGACTGCGTGGCGGATCTGCCGAGACAACCAGTGGTTCTCCGCTTTCGGGAAGAAGCGGGGAAAGAACGGGAAGCGGTCCGGCCCGGCCGTGCATGACGACCTGGTCCAGCGGGACTTCACCGCCGATGACGTCAACGAACTCTGGCTGACCGATATCACCGAGCATCCCACCGACGAGGGAAAGCTCTACCTCTGCGCGATCAAGGACGTGTTCTCGAACCGGATCGTGGGTTACTCCATGGACTCCAGGATGAAGTCCCGACTCGCGGTGAACGCCCTGGACAACGCCGTGATCCGCCGCAGCGACACGGCCGGTTGTATCGTCCATTCGGATCGAGGGTCGCAGTTTCGAGCCAGGAAGTTCGTGCGTGCTCTGCACCGCCATCACCTCATCGGATCAATGGGCCAGGTCGGTGCCGCCGGCGACAACGCCGCGATGGAGTCCTTCTTCGCGCTGCTGCAGAAGAACGTCCTGGACCGCAAGCGGTGGCGCACCCGAGAAGAGCTCCGGATCGCGATAACCACCTGGATCGAACGGACCTACCACCGCCGCCGCCGACAAGATGGCCTGCGCCGGTTGACCCCCATCGAATACGAGACCATCATGAACCCGACCGTCACACTGGCGGCCTAACCCCAGCTGTCACCCAACCGTGCACCAGTCCCCCATGTACGCAAGACCCGTACGGTGACATGGGCGGTGAGGGGAGGGTAACTGCAACAATGGGGACATGCATGTTGGCTACGCGCGCGTCTCGACTCTCGAGCGAGACCTTTCCGCCCAACAGGAAGCACTCGAGCGCCTTGGAGTCGAGAAAAAGGACATCTACTTCGACCACGGCCTAACGGGAACGAACCGCGCCCGGCCCGGGCTGCGCGAGGCACTGGCCGCGACCCGGGAGGGCGACACCCTGGTGGTGACCAAGCTCGACCGGCTGGCCCGCTCGCTCCCGGACGCGAGGGACATCGCCGACGAGCTCACCATCAAGGGAGTCGCACTCAGCCTCGGCGGCAGCGTCTACGACCCCAACGACGCCGTCGGCCGGCTGCTCTTCAACGTGCTCGGCATGGTGGCCGAATTCGAGGCCGACCTCATCCGCCTACGCACCCGCGAGGGCATGGCCATCGCCAGATCCAAGGGCAAACTCAAAGGCAAGAAGCCCAAGCTCTCGCCCTCTCAGCACAAGCACCTGCTGACGTTGTACACGGCCGGCGAACACACCCAAGCCGAGCTCGCCGAGCTGTTCAACGTCTCCCGCACCACCATCTACCGCGAGCTGCGCCGCACCACGGCCGACACCTGACCGCGCCTGCACCGCCACTGAGTGATCCCAGAAACCCGCCACCAAGCCATCACATCCACACTCTATGCACTGGATGACCGTGGTGTTACGGTTTTCCGTAGAAACGTAATCCAGGGTGGGTGCGATGCATGCCGTCGCTCCGGGAGGTGGGACATGAGCGGTGAGCAGACCCCGACCGCGGTCGAGGACCTCGCCTCACGCGTGGCCCGGCTCGAGCAGCAGGTAGCCGCGCTCTTGTCGGCGGCGGGGGCCGACGCCGTGCCCGGCCCATCCGGACCCGATGGCCCCCAGCCTGCGCCGGCCCCCGGCGCTCGTGCGGCCTCGACCACGCCGGCGTCCCCTGCCGACGAGGACCCGTTCTGGGCCCTGCGCGGCCAGCAGGCCCGCGTCCCTGCCCCCGGTGGCGTCACCTACGCGGGAAGCGTCGACGTGGGCATGGGGCACGTCGACTACCAGTGGGGCCGCACCACCGAGCACCTGCTGGAGGCCGACTGGGCCGAGCACGCCGAGGCGGTCACCGCGCTGGGGCATCCGCTGCGCCTGACGATCCTGCGTCGCCTGCTGGATGCCGAGCACACCGTCGCGCAGCTGGTCGACGAACTGGACCTGGCCTCGACGGGTGTGGCCTACCACCACCTCTCCGCGCTCCAGAACGGCGGCTGGGTGGCGTCCCCGCGCCGCGGCACCTGGACCATCCCCGTCTCCCGGATCATCCCCCTGCTGACCATCATCACCGCACTCGAGAAGGTATGAGCATGTCCGATGGACACGATCGTCATGACACCGACGAGCCCGGCCCCGTCCCCCGCCGCACCGTGCTGGCGGCCGGCATCCCCGCAGCCGGCACGCTGCTGGGCATGACCGCCCTCACCGCACCCCGCCCCGCCGGCCTCGGCGAGCCCCAGGGGGACGAGCAGATCACCTCCGCCCTCGCCGAGCACCTCGACGGGCATCGCGCCGTTTCGATCGTCCTGCTGGAGCCCGGCTCCGAGCCCCGTTTCGCCGGCTTCGGCGCCGACCCGGAGCGACGCTTCGAGATCGGCTCGGTCTCCAAGACATTCACCGGTGCCCTGCTGGCCGACGCGGTGGACCGCGGCGAAGTGACCTACGAGACCACCGTGGCGGACGTGCTGGGCTCCCAGGCCGACGGCAGCGACATCGCCGACGTGTCCCTCGCCGAGCTCGCGTCCCACACAGCAGGTATCCCCTCGGTCGCCACCCGCTGGCTGCCCCGATTTTTCGCATCCAGCTTCCTGCGCCACGACCCCTACAGCGCCCGGGGCGCCGAGCAGGTCATCGCCGACGCCCTCGCGGTCTCCCCCACCGGCCGCGGTGAGATGTCCTACTCCAACCACGGGGTGGCCCTCGAAGGGCAGCTGGTGGCGAAGGCTGCCGGTATCCCGTACGAGCAGCTGCTGGCCGAGCGCGTGGCCGAACCTTTGGGCCTGACCAGTACGTACGCGCCGATCCTGCCGGGGAAACTCCACCAGGACGCGCATCGTGGGCACACCAGGGCAGGTCTCAAGGCCGCGCCGTGGACCATGAACGGCGCGGCACCGGCCGGCGGCATCTGGTCCACGGGGGCCGACATGGCGCTCTACATGCAGGCGGTGATGGACGGAAGCGGACCGGGAGGTGACTTCTCCCGGCATCTGCTGCATGAAGGGCCCGACGACGGCCGCAGCGTGGCCGTGAACTGGATGCACGACCCCATCGACGAGCGAGATCCCACGATCTGGCACAACGGCATGACCAGCGGCTACGCGTCATTCGTCGGCTGGCACGAGGGGACCGGTCGGGGGATCGTCATGCTGAGCGACACCGCGCGATCTCTCGATGCGATCGCCCTCCAGGTCCTCACCGGGGCGGTGGAGCTGTGAACACCCTCCGCGAACTGGCCCCGCTCCTGGTCCCGATCGTCGTCGGGATCATGATCCTCAGCGCCGCCTACCGCCTGTGGCGCTACCACCACCATCCGCGACGAATCCTCTCCGAGGGCCTCTCCTGCGCGACCCTGATCGGGATCATGGGCCTGGTGGGCCTGGTGGACTCCTCGCTGTGGTGGGCGGTGTGGCTGCTGGCCCTTGCCCTGCTCAGCGGCATCGCAGTGGCGTCCTGGCGGGCGTCGAGCACCGCCCCTCCCGCAGAGCAGACGAAGAAGCAGGCCCGCCTGCTCAGCCCACCCGGCGTGGCCGGACTGATCGGCGAAGCAATGTTCTACGCACTGCTGCTGGCACTGGCCCTCCTGGGCGGCTGAGCGCCAGGCACGCTCTACCGGTAGCCCTCACCCTCGTCGAAACCGTCCTCGTCCGCGTCATCGTCGAGATGGTCGGCGGCACCGCGCACCGAGGACAGCACGGCCTCGTCATCGCGGCGCATCCCGGCGATGCACTCCAGCAGCCCGGCACCGGACGGGTCCCGGTGGTCCCGGGCCGCAGCGAGCACCTCGCGGCGCACCACCTCGCGGATCCATGCACCGCTGGCACCATCGGTGGCTTCCGCGGCGGCCAGCAGGTCCGCCGACGGCAGGTCCAGCGGTGCACCGTAGAGGGCGAACAGCTTCTCGCGGGCCTCGACGTCCGGCAGGGGCACCTCGACCTGCAGGTCGATGCGGCCGGGCCGATGGTTCAGGGACGGCAGCAGCGCGGCGGGGTCGTTCGTGCTCAGCACCACCGCGATGTCCGCGTCCGCGCCCAGGCCGTCCAGCTCCTCCAGCAGGGCATGCATTTCGAAGCCGTGGGGACCCTCGCCCAGCAGCAGGTCGGTGTCCTCGACCACCAGCAGTGCCGGCTGCGCGGAGCGGGCCAGTTCCATCGCGGCCCGCATCTGCCCGTTCTCCAGGGTGCGCAGCACGACCGCGGTCACGTCCGGGCGGGACATGAGATGCCTGATCATGAGGGTCTTGCCGGTTCCGGGCGGTCCGTACAGCAGCACGCCGCGGCGCAGGTGCTGACCGGCCTCTCGCAGGGTGGAGGCCGCGTCGTGGATGCCGTGCACGTGGTCGGTGACCCGCTCCAGGAGTCCCTCGGGCAGGACGATCTGGTCGGTCGTGACCTCGGGGCGCGGCAGCAGCGTGAGTGCGGAGTGCGTGCCATGGATGTCGTCGAAGTCGAGGTGCAGCTCCACCACCTGGCCGGAGAGCAGCGAGCTCGCGGCCATCGCCTCGCGGACCGCGGCGAGTGTGGCGTCGGCCCCGTCGCCCAGCACCGTGAGGATCCCGCGCTCCTGGTCCTGGGCCGCCGAGAACAGGATCGCCTGCGGGGCACCGTCCCGCATGGCGAGGGCGACGGCGACGATGGGCGTGCGCACGACGGACCCGCCCGGAAAGGTCAGGGTGGTGTAGGTGGGGCCCGTCAGCGGGAAGCTCGGGTACGTGAAATCGGCATGGACCAGGCTGCGCAGGGAGCTCAGACCGCCCCCGTTCTCGTCGCCCAGTCCCCATACGGCGGCGTCATCGCCCTCGAGGTCCAGAAGTGCCGAGACGGCGGCCCACACCTCGTCGGCCCGCACGGCGGCGAAGCGGAACGTTTCCTCCGGTGCCGCGGTCCACGTCTCGCCGAGGTGTGCGGGGACGACGACCGACATCCGCTCGGTCTGCGGTCGACGATCCGCCTGCTGTGCCAGCTCCACCACTTCGTTGAGGGTGTGCAGCAGCTGCGTGAGGTCGGGGCTGAGCGGAGTTGCCTGAGCGTCGTTCCTGGTCATGTGCTCATCGTACAGACGGCAGCGGCCCGCAGCACCGGATGTGTTCGGTCCGCAGCCGATGGGCGAGGGTCGAGGTGGGGCAGGCGGTCGACGAGGATGGGCGGCGATCCACAGGGCGGGGTGGCGGTTCACCGGGCGCGGGTGGGCAGCCAGTCCAGTACGTCGCGGATGCCCTCGTCCCAGAAATCCCAGGTGTGCGCACCGGGCCGCAGGCGCGAGGTGAGGTCGTGACCGCGTTCCCCGGCGAGCGCGATGAACTTCCGGTTGCCATCCACCAGCGAGTCCTCGGTCCCGCAATCCAGAAACAGCGGCGGTATGTGCCCGGGGTGGGCAGCACGCAGCAGCCCCAGCAGGTCGTCCTCGGTGCCGGCGATGTCGCGGCCATCCCAGATGCGCCGGGCCATGCTGCCCGCGTGCTCGGACAGGTCCAGGCCCGCCAGGTCCATCACCCCGGACAGACTCGCGGCAGCAGCGAACTGCCCCGGCCGGTTCAGCGCCAGCTTGAACGCCCCGAAGCCGCCCATCGACAGGCCCGCCACGAAGGTGTCCTCCCTGGCGGTGGAGACACGAAAGGTGCGCGCGATGAGCTGCGGCAGCTCGTCGGCCACCCAGGTCCAGTACTTCTCGCCCACGGCCTCGTCGGTGTAGAAGGAGCGGCGCACCTCCGGCATCACCACGGCGATGCCCTTCTCGCCGGCGTAGCGCTCGATCGAGGTGCGGCGCTCCCAGCTGGTGCAGTCGCCACTGAGGCCGTGCAGCAGGTACAGCACCGGCACCCCGTCCGAGGCACCGCCGTCGCGGTCACGCCCGCCGGGCCCTGACGTGACCCCCGCCCCCGCCCCGGGCGCATCGGTGCCGTTCATGCCGATCTCGGCGGCGGCCTGCGGCATCAGCACCACCGCCGAGGTGCTCATCTGGAGCGACTCGGCGAACAGGTCCATGCGCATGCGGATCATCGTGGGCTCCTCAGGCGAGGTAGGAATCGGAGAAGAGGGTATCGGCCTGGCGCTTGAACACGTCGTCCTCCGTGAGCTCACGAAGCATCCGCAGCTGGGCGGTGACCCCACGGTGGCAGCTGGTGGGAGCGCCCCAGGTGGTGCGCCCCCACGGCGCGATCGCACACATGGAGGGCTTGCCTGGCCTGCGGTACGCATCGCCTTGGGGAGAGGCGACATGGCCAGTATGGCAAGTGAGCACACTCGGCTCTCGCGCGACATACGCTCGGACCATGAACATCTCGCGACGCAGCTCCCGCACCCCGTCCCTGCCCCACACCGGCCCGAACACCGTGGCCCTCAAGCCCGCCGAGAAGGTGAGCACCGCGCCCGTGGTCGCGGTGGGCCTGATCGGTGGCTGGCTCACCGCGCGCGAGACCGGGATCCGACCGCTGGGCGGCGTGGTGCTGGCCGCGGCCGGGATCTGGGCCGGCCGCACGTGGCTGACCCGCCGCGGCCCCGCCACCACCGCGGTACTGGGTGCCACCTACCTGCTCGGCTTCGGCCTGTCCCACCCGCTGGCCAAGAAGATCGGGGCCTGGCCTGCGGTGCTCACCGTGGCCGGGGTGTCCGCCGGGGCGTCGGCGCTGCTGTCCGACGCGGCCTACAGCGAATGGGAGCCGGCCGAGGACTGATCTCTCCCCCCGCCTGCTCCGTCACGGCCCTGACGATCCGCGGGACGCCTGCGGGGCACCGACGACGAATCCGGGCATTCGACCACCGATCCGTCCCGGCGTTCGTCATCGGAGTGCGCACCGAGGCACAGGGAGGCGGGACAGCCCTGTGAATCGATCCGATCTTTGACTAGGCTGGGTTCTCGTCCCGACGGCCGGTCCCCCGATCGGCCTCGCCCGCCCCGGGACCATCCCCCACTACTTTCCCCCGAGGATCCCTCACCCCCATGTTCGCGACCATGAGCCGCCTCTGGCAGACGGTCCGTCCCATCCGCTTCCGCCTCTACCTGGGCCTGCTCAGCGCCCTGACCGCCTCCATCGTGGCTCTGCTGATCCCGCAGGTGCTCGAGTTCGTGGTCAACCGCCTGGAGACCTCCGCCGTGGCCGCCACCGTATGGACCGGCGGCGCGATCGTGATGGCCCTGGGTGTCCTCGAGGCCGCTCTGATCTACCTGCGGCGCGTGTTCGCCGTGGCCCCCTCCACCGCGGTCGAGAAGCAGATCCGGGTGCGGTTCTACGCGAAGGTCCAGCACATGCCGGTGTCCTTCCACGACAACTGGGGCTCCGGCCAGCTGCTCTCGCGCATGATGGGCGACATCAACACCATCCGCCGCTGGATCGCCTTCGGCATGATCATGGCCGTGACCAGCGCCGTCACCATCATCGTGGGCATGATCCTGCTGATGCGCTCCTCGGTGCTGCTGGCGCTGGTGTTCATCGTGGCGGCGATCCCGGTCAGCGTCATCGCCTACCGCTTCCACCGCGAGTACTCGGTGCTCTCCCGCCTCTCGCAGGACCAGAACGGCGACCTGGCCACCACCATCGAGCAGTCCGTGCAGGGCATCCGCGTGCTGAAGGCCTTCGGCCGCGGCCCCTCTGCCCTGGAGGGCTTCACCGAGCAGGCCGAGGAGCTGCGCCGCACCGAGGTGCGCAAGGCCACCGCGATCGCCCGCTTCGACATGTTCATGTTCATGCTGCCGGAGCTGGCCCTCGGCGTGGCCCTGTTCCTCGGTCTGCACCTCACCGCCCGCGGTGACATGAACGTGGGCCAGCTGGCCTCCTACTTCGCCACCGCCACCCTGGTGGTGGGCCCCGTGCGGATGCTGGGCATGCTGTTCGGCCAGGCCGTCAACGCCACCACCGCCCTGGACCGCCACTACGAAGTGATGGACGAGGAGAACACCATCGTCTCGCCCGAGCAGCCCCGCCGCGTCGACCCCGCGGATGCCCGCGGCGAGGTGCGCATGGAGGGCGTGCACTTCCGGTACGCGGACGCCCCTGACCACGTCCAGGACGTGCTGGACGGCGTTGATCTCGAGGTGCGTCCCGGCGAGACCATGGCCCTGGTCGGCGTGACCGGCTCCGGCAAGTCCACTCTGCTGCAGCTGGTGCCGCGCCTGTACGACGTGACGGCCGGCTCCATCAGCATCGACGGTGTGGACGTGCGCGACATGGACCTGACCGAACTGCGCACCCTCACCGCCGTGGCCTTCGAGGACGCCACACTGTTCTCCGACTCGGTGCGGGAGAACGTGCTGCTGGGCGCCGACGCCTCTCTCAGCGAGGAGGAGTCCGAGGCGCTGCTGCGGCTCGCACTGGACACGGCCGACGCGGGCTTCGCCCATGACCTTCCCGAGGGTGTGGACACCCGCATCGGCGAAGAGGGGATGAGCCTGTCCGGCGGGCAGCGCCAGCGCCTGGCCCTGGCCAGGGCGATCGCGGCCCGACCCGCCGTGCTGCTGCTGGACGATCCGCTCTCCGCCCTGGACACCCGCACCGAGGAGACCGTGACCGGTCGCCTGCGGGAGGTGCTGAAGGGCACAACCACCCTGATCGTCGCCCATCGCACCTCCACCGTGGCCCTCGCCGACCGGGTGGCGCTGCTGGACGACGGGGCGGTGGTGGCCGTCGGCACCCATGCCGAGCTGATGGAGAGCTCTCCCCGCTACCGCTGGGTGATCGCCAACCAGGAGGAGGAGGCCCGGCGCGACCGTGACATCGAGACGATGACCGGCGAGCTGGACCTGCGCGGGCTGTGGACGGAGTCCAAGCGATGAGCGCCACCGCCACCGCCCGCCGCCCCGATGACCACGGTGACGACCAGGGGGCCCTGACCGACGCCGAGGCCAAGGCCTCCCGGCAGCGCTCCTTCACCCTGCTGATGGAGCTGTTGCGCCCCGTCAAGGCCCAGTTCGTGCTGATGGCGGTGATGGTGGTGGTCGCGCAGGCGGCCGTGGTGGCCGGGCCCGCGATCATCGCCTGGGGCATCGACGAGGGCCTGCCCGCCCTGCTGGAGGGTGACGGCACCAAGGTGCTGCAGGCCACGATCCTCCACATGACCGCCGCCCTCATCGGCGGCGTGCTCACCTTCGGGTACGTGCGGCAGTCCGTGGTGGTGGGGCAGAAGATGCTGCTCACGCTGCGGCGCCGCGTGTTCCGCTTCACCCAGAAGCAGGATCTCGAGTTCCACGAGCACTACACCTCGGGCCGCATCGTCTCCCGCCAGACCTCCGACATGGAGGCCCTGCGAGAGCTGCTGGACTCCGGCGTGAACATCATGGTGGGCTCCTCGCTGTCCATGGTGTTCACGATCGTGTTGATCGTGGGCATGGACTGGGTGACCGGCCTGGTGATGCTGCTGATGCTGGTGCCCGGCGTGTGGCTCACCGTGTGGTTCCAGCGCCGCTCCAGCCGGGAGTACCGCGCGATCCGCACCCACTCCGCGCGACTGATCGTGCACTTCGTGGAGGCCATGAGCGGCATCCGCGCCGTGAAGGCCTTCCGCAAGCAGGACCGCAACCAGGCCGAGTTCGACCGCCTGGCCCAGGACTACCGCGATGCGTCGATGCGCTCGATCCAGGTGTTCGGCATCTACCAGCCGGCGCTGCGCATCCTGGCCAACGTCACCATTGCAGCGGTGCTGGTGGTGGGTGGTTTCCGGGTGCTCTCCGGTGACCTGCAGGTGGGCGTGCTGGTGGCACTGGTGCTGTACTCACGGCGCTTCTTCCAGCCGGTCGACGAGATCGCCAACTTCTACAACGCCTTCCAGTCCGCCGTCGCGGCGCTGGAGAAGATCGCGAACCTGCTGGCCGAGCAGCCCCACGTGAAGGAGTCCGCCCAGCCCACGCCGCTGCCGGTCTCCACCGGCCGCATCGACTTCGAGGGCGTCTCCTTCCGGTACACGGAGGACGGCCCCCTGGTGCTCAAGCCCCTGGACCTGCATATCCCCGCGGGCCAGACCGTCGCCCTGGTGGGACAGACGGGCGCCGGGAAGTCCACGGTCGCCAAGCTGATCTCCCGCTTCTACGATCCCAGCGAGGGCGCGGTGCGGCTGGACGGCGTGGACCTGCGGGACATCTCCATGCACGACCTCACCGACAACATCGTGATGGTCACCCAGGAGGCGTACCTGTTCTCCGGCACCGTGGCCGACAACATCGCGCTGGGCAAGCCTGGGGCGAGCCGCGAGGAGATTCGGGCGGCGGCCGCCGCGATCGGGGCCGACGAGTTCATCGAGAAGCTCCCCTACGGCTACGACACCGACGTGAACAAGCGCGGTGGGCGGGTCTCGGCCGGTCAGCGGCAGCTGATCTCCTTCGCCCGCGCCTTCCTGGCAGACCCGAAGGTGCTGATCCTGGACGAGGCCACCAGCTCGCTGGACATCCCCTCCGAGCGGATGGTGCAGGAGGGCCTGACCAAGCTGCTGGGGCACCGCACCTCGCTGATCATCGCCCACCGCCTCACCACCGTGATGATCGCCGACCGCGTGCTGGTGGTGCACGGCGGTGAGGTGGTCGAGGACGGCTCCCCGCAGGAGCTGGTGGCCGCAGGTGGGCGCTTCGCCGCGCTGTACCAGGCGTGGCAGGACTCGATGTAGCGGACCGGCGCTCCGTGTGAGAGCCCTGTCCGCCCCCGGAACGCACCGAGCCGCGGATTCTGGGGCTTATCCGCGCGGATAGGCCTCATGATCCACGGCTCGGCGGAGCTGACCGACTCAGACCTGCGGGAAGTCCTTCTTCGCGGTCTCGGCGATCTTCTTGAGCGCACGACGATCGCCCCAGGCGCCGATCACACCGCCCAGGCCGGGGATGGCCTTGCCGAACAGCCTGGTCGAGCGCAGGCCGAAGCGGCGCACGACCCTCCCGCCGATGGCCCCCGCAACCGCAGTGGACGGCGAGGCCGGCAGGCGCTTGGTGATCTGACGGGTGGCGGCACCGGCCACCGGCCCCAGGCCCACGCTGGCGAGGATGTCGTCGGACTCCTCTCCCACCAGGGCGGCCAGCACGCGCGTGCGGACCTCCTCGTCCTCCAGGTCATATCCGCGCACGGCGGCGATGGCACCCACCATGCGGGTGGCCTGCACGTAGAACTCGAACACGTTGGCCGGCAGCAGTGCAGCCAGGGTGAACACACCGCCCAGGCCCGTGGCGAAACCGCCCACGGTCACGCCGCGGCGGTGCGAGCGAATGATCTGGCGCGCGGCCTTCTCGGGGTTCTTGCGGCTTCGCTTCAGGGCGCGGTCCGCCACCGTCTGCGCGGAGGAGAAGTTCAGCTTCCCGTCCAGGCCGATGTCGCGGAAGGACTCGACCATCCGCTGCAGCGCACCACCGGACTCCTGCTCGACCTCCGCCTTCTTCTTGCCGCGGCCCTTGGCGGCCTTGTCCCTGCGAACCTCTTTCATGGCCGAGCGGGTGGTCTTGGTGCCTTCGTCACGACGCATGAAGCCGAAGATGCCCATGTCGCCTCCGTCCTGTCGATGGGACCGCGGGCGCGGCGGTCACGATCGCTGCCTCGCAGCTCTGGCGACCCGCCGCACCCTGCGGCGTACCTGTCGATCATCGCTGGTCGCCTACGCTCGCGCCACCCCCGGACCGTGCATTCGGTCGGATGAGCCGGTCATAAGTCCTGAACGCGCGGGCCGACCGGCCTTATGCTGAGATCCCCGGGCTCGACCAGGCCCCTGCCGGTCCCCACCGTGCGGCCTCGGACGACGAAGCGAGCCACCGATGATGGTGGCAGCGCCGAGCGCCCGGTCGCGATCCGTCGTCCCCCGCACCATCCGGAGATTCTCATGCGCGCATCCCTGCGTACCCGTATCACCCCTGCTCTGGCGGCCCTGGCCCTGTTGGCCGTCCCCCTCGCGGGCATGCCCGCGGCGGAGGCTGCCGTGGTCAAGCCCCTGGACATCGTCAAGATCCACTACGACCCGCCCGGCGCCGACAAGGCCAACAACGCCGGCTACAACCAGGAGTACATCCAGGTCAAGAACGTCGGAAAGACCACCCTGAACCTCACGGGGTACAAGGTGCGCGACGACGGGCCGCAGGTGTTCACCTTCCCGAAGAACTACAAACTGGCTGCCGGGAAGACGGTCACCATCCGTTCCGGTAAGGGCACCAACTCTGCCACCACCCTGTACTGGGGCAAGGCCAGCTACATCTGGAACAACACCGGCGACACTGCACGTACCTTCAATGCCGCGGGCAAGCTGCTGGAGTCCTGCAAGTACCCCCGCGGTGGTTCCACCAAGACCTGCTGAAGCCTGACCGGCCCACCCGGCGCCACGTAGGCCCGCACGCCGACACCGCGCCGTGCGGGTAGGGGCCGACGGCGGCTGTCAGTCTCCGTCGGTCGGCGTCCTGTCTTCGGGCCGGGGCTCGGGCCGCCGGCGGAACGCGAGGGCCACGCCCACGACGACCAGGGGGCCAGGACCGCGATCCAGGGCGAGAGCAGCCCGCTCACTCCTTCACCCAGCCGTCGGCCACGAGAGCATCCCGGTCGCGGCCACGCTGGGTGTCCAGCAGCTTCTTCCCGCCACCGGCGGCCCGCACCTGGATGCGGTCCACCCAGACACCGAGGCCCCGGGTGAGACCGTCGGTGGTGGCGGTAAGGCGCAGCTGCACCTCGCCGGTGAGCGGTGATCCACCTGCCACCAGCGGGAACGTGGCGTCCCACCGGGCTCGCCGGCCCCATCCTGTCAGGGAGCCGGCGGGGGCGTCGATGGTGCGGGAATCCTTCGAGGTGAGGGTGCCGGCCAGGGGCGTCCAGGTCGTGCCGTCATCGGCCGAGGCCTCCACGGTGAGCAGGTCGTACGCCTCCTCGAGGTGGTAGAACAGCTCGGCGGTGAGCTCTGCCGGCCCGTTGCTGTCGTTGGCCTTCCCTCCCCTGGGGCGGC
The DNA here is from genome assembly GCF_025143785.1 of Brachybacterium sp. p3-SID1565. Lineage (NCBI taxonomy): Bacteria > Bacillati > Actinomycetota > Actinomycetes > Micrococcales > Dermabacteraceae > Brachybacterium > Brachybacterium sp. p3-SID1565. The sequence continues at coordinate 18,961 of NZ_JAMBDS010000006.1, read as the reverse complement.
CGCCCGTGCCCAGGTCCAGGGCCGCGGTGAGGGTGGCGACGGTGCCGTCGACGTGGCCGGCGTGCCAGCCGTCGCGCACCTTCTTCGGGACGATGCCGAGTGCGTGGGCGACGCAGGTGGAGACCTCACGCCGGGTCACCGAGGTGGTGGACCATTCACGGGTCGGGTGCACCGAGTTGGCCAGCATGATCACGATGGTGTCGGTGAGCGGGTCGATCACCAGGGAGGTCCCGGTGAAGCCGGTGTGCGCACCGCTGTAGGGGCTGGTGAGGCCGGCGTGGTAGTACCAGGCGGCCAGCTCCGGGCCCAGGCCGCGGCGAGCCCCGCCGGCCCCGGTGACCTCGGCGATGCGGTCGGTGAACATGTCCTGGACGGTTCTCGTCTGGAGCACCCGGGCCCCGCCGTAGGTGCCGCCGTTGAGGAACATCTGGGCGAAGACGGCCAGGTCGCGGGCGGTGGAGAACACCCCGGCGTGACCGGCCACCCCGCCGAGTGAGTAGGCGTTCTCGTCGTGCACATGGCCGCGCACCAGCTCGCCGGTGACGGTCATGTACTCGGTGGCAGCGATGCGGTCCAGCAGCTCCGCGGGCGGGTTGTACATGGTCTCGGTCATGCCCAGTGGTGCAGTGATGTTCTCCTGCACGAACACGTCCAGGCCCTGCCCGGAGATCACCTCGACCACCTGCCCTAGGGCGATCAGGCCGAGGTCGCTGTACACGTACTTCGTGCCCGGTGCGGCGGTGGGCTTCACCGTCAGGGCCGCGTCGATGCGGGAGGGCACATCCGGGTAGGCCTGCCACAGGTTGATGAAGGGCGGCAGCCCTCCCACGTGGGTGAGCAGGTGCTGGATGGTCACCTGCTCCTTGCCGTTCTCACCGAAGCGCGGCAGGTGGGAGGCGACGGTGTCCTCGAGCGAGAGCTGCCCGCGCTCCACGAGCTGCATCACCGCGGTGGCGGTGAACAGCTTGGAGATGGAGGCCAGATCATAGATGGTGTCCTGGCGGGCGGGGACCCACTGGTCCTCGGGCAGCTGCTCGGTGGGGTTCTTCCAGCGCAGCGCGTAGCCGTCGGCGTGCTCGTAGGCGATGCGGCCCTGGGAGGCCACCAGCAGGGAGGCCCCGGAGAAGCGCGGCGGGTCGTTGTCCAGACCGGCCCGGACGATGCCGGGCAGCTGGTCCAGCACGTCCGGGTCCAGTCCCACGGAGCGGGGGTTGCCCTCACGCACAGTGCGGTCGCGGGAGCCGGAGCGGTCCCACGGATCGGGCAGGTCACCGCCGTTCGAGCCCCGCCCGTCGCGGCCGGCGGCTCCCTTCGCGCGGGCATTGCGCGGGGTGGGCTTGTCGCGGCCGCTGCGTGACGGGCCCATGTACATGGTCCCCCTACGGCCTCCGGTCAGAGGGATTGACGCGCAACCGCATCAGACCAGCGATCGCGAGCCCGACGGAGACCAGAGCGCCCAACCCTCGCAGCACCGCCATGCCGATCGCCACGGCCTGCGGCAGTCCATCCCCTGAAGCACCGCTGGTGACGGCACCGGAGGCGACGGCCCCCGCGATGACCAGCAGCAGGGCGCCGGTGCGGGCCCTACCGGACGGCAGCCGCACGAAGGCGACGATTGCCACGATCATGCAGGCCAGTGCTACTCCGAGGGTTGTCAGCAGGATGACTACGTAGACCAGCGACAGTCCCAGCGCGATCCACTGTCCCAGGCTGCTCTCCACCAGACGCGGCAGCAGCCATCCCGCCCCCTCCACGAGACCATCCACCACCAGGAGCACCACCAGGATGACCCCCAGGCGGGACAGTGCTGTGACCGGTGCCGACTTCTCGACCGGTGGCGGAGTGCGCCCGTGCCACTGGCCCGCGTACTGCTGCTGCGGGCCGTGGCCCGGGGCGGGCGGCGGGCCGTAGCTCGGTTGGGGCTCGTGGCCAGGGCCGGGCGGCGGGGACGAGTACTGGCTCATGCGCTGGTCCTCAGCTCGAGCACCGGCACGTCCAGGGGGCTGAAGCCCAGCACCTGACCGTAGAACGACAGCGCCGCCTCGGTGGCGCGGATGATGCTGGAGGCCTTGCGGAAGCCGTGCTGCTCCCCCTCGAACAGGATGTACGCGTGCGGGATGCCCTTGGCGGCGAGCGCATCGCGCACCATCTCGGACTGGCTGGGCGGGACGATGCGGTCCTCGTCGCCCTGCATCAGCAGCACCGGCACCTCGAGCTCGTCCACATGGCTGAGCGGTGCGCGCTCCACGTACAGGTCGCGCCGCTCCGGGTACGGACCCACCAGCTGGTCGATGTAGCGGGACTCGAAGTCGTGGGTGTCCAGGCGGAACTGCTCCAGTTCGGCCACACCGAAGCTGGAGACCCCAGCGGCGAAGGTGCTGGTGCGGGTCAGGCACGCCAGAGTGGTCCAGCCTCCCGCGCTGCCGCCCTCGATCGCCAGGCGCTTCCCGTCGGCGATGCCCTGGGCCACCAGGTGGTCCATGACAGCGACGGTGTCGGCCACGTCCACCACGCCCCACTGGCCCTTGAGCCGGTCGCGGTAGGCGCGCCCGTAGCCGGTGGAGCCGCCGTAGTTGACCTCCACCACGCCCAGGCCACGCGAGGTGTAGTAGGCGACCGGCAGGCTCAGCACCGGGGGCACGTGGCCGGTGGGGCCGCCGTGGACGCGGGCGATGAACGGGGGCAGCTCGTTCTCGGGGCCGGTGAAGCACTCGTGGCGGGGGCGGTACACGATCGCGTGGACCACGCCACCGCCCGGCAGGGGCACCTCGATGGCCTCGCCGCGGGGCAGCACCGCCTCCTCGGGCGCGTCGGAGCGGGAGGAGCGCAGCAGCTCCAGGGGCGACAGCGAGGCCTCCGGGCCGTCGAGCCGTGCCAGGTGGAGGGCGGGGAACTCGGTGGGCGAGGCGCCGAGCAGCACCACCAGGCCGTCCTCGCGCCGCTGTACGGCATCGAACGAGGTCAGCGGGCATTCCAGGGCGCGCAGCTTGCCGGTGGAGACGGTGAGCACAGCGAGGCCGGTGGCGGCCCGACCGTACTGGACCAAGGCATGGTCGGTGTCGATCACCTGGTAGGACGTCGCTCCGATGCTCCACATCGGCTCGGCGAACTCCTGCTCCACCTCCAGCACCTGACGGGCGCCGTCGTCGGCGGACCACACCCACGGGTTCCACCAGCCGGACCGGTCGGAGATGAACATGAGGTGCCCGTCGTCGAGCCATTCGGGCTGCAGCACGGAGGTGGCGGTGTCCCCAGCGATCACCTCACCGGTACCGGCACTGCCGCTGATCAGTGGTGCCACGTGAAGCTCGGTGCCGTCCCACGGCATCTGCGGGTGCTCCCAGCTGATCCACGCCACGTGGGTGCCATCGGGGCTGAGCCGGGGGTGGGCCACGAAGCGGGAGGCGGGCGTGACGCGGCGGATCGCCGAGGGGTCCGCGGCGCCGGAGCCGTCCAGGGGCACCGCGGCGATGTAGCGCTCGATGTGCGGGGCGCCGTCCTCACCGGCCCTGGGGCCCTGCTCGCCGCCCGTGTGGTCCTCGCACACCCACCACACCTCCACGGTGCCGTCGGCGAGCGTGACCGGAATGGGGTCGGCCCAGCGCAGGGACGGGCCGTGGGCGCTGGGCACCTCGGGGCCGATGGGGGTGAGCGGGCGTGGCTCCTCGCCCTCGATGAAGGAGTACACGCGCTGATCGACGAAGTTCACGAACACCACGACGGGGCGGTGCTCGGGGTCGTGGGGGTTGTCGGAGCCGTCAGCGACGAGGTCGACCGCGGTGAGGGCCAGCCACGCGGCCCCGCCGTACTCGTGCACCCGGGAGCGGGCGCTGTACGGGGCGGGGAGCACGGTAACCGGTGCGGGGGCTTCTGCAGCGAGGGATTCTGCGACGGGGGCTTCGACGGCAGCCTCGCCCCCCGCAACTCCCTCGACGCCCCCACCAACGCCCGGAAGCGCCAGCGGACCAGGGGTGCGCACGATCGCTGTGCGTCCTTCCTCGGTGGCGATCCCCTCGGTCCACCAGACCTCGTTGCCCACCAGCCGGGGGGAGCCGAGCCGCGTACCGCCGGTAGCCAGCAGCTCAGCGCTGATCGGGGAGGGCCAGGAACCGTGGGGCAGAGTCGTCACCATGGCGACCAGGGTAGGTGACCTGAACCACCCCGGCCGCATCTCCAGCCCCGCATGGCGGGCCATCAACCCTGCCTGGAACCTCGACCCCACGTATAGCATCCTGGGTTTCGTTCCGCTTCCGCCTGGAGTTCCTGACCTGCGAGGAGCGGGAACAGATCGTCGGCCCCGAGAACGCCGCGACCACGCATGATCACGTGTCCCGCTCCCCGCACCACTTGATGGACAAGGCCCACGAGCACTGCTTGCCGGCTCATCCTCGCGGAGCGAACCAGGCCCGGCCTCAGCGATCCTCGCTGTGCGGCACCTGATCGCCCTCGCCGGGCGCGCGGGCCAGGTCCTGGGGGGCCGTGCGCGGATCCACCGGTGCGCCCGAGAGGTACGCGGCGCGGGCCAGCACGTTCGATGCGATCGAGGACACGATGATCAGGGCGACCACCGTGAACAGCGTTTTCAGCAGCGTCGCCACATCGAAACCGTCCACCCGGGTGTGCTCCAGGAAGGTGCCCAGCACGATCATGGGCAGCCCCAGGCCGGTGGCGGGCGAGAGCACGTTGACCCGGCTCAGGGAGTCGCGGGCGTGGAACATGGACAGCGCCGAGGTGAGCATCCAGAACGCGCCGCCCAGCAGCAGCACCGCCACCAGCGCCGCGAGCACGATATCGAGCACGGAGTTCATCGGCGCCCCCTGGTGAGGATGCGGGCCAGGGCCACGGTGGCGAGGATTCCCAGCACCGAGGCGATCAACGTGGCATCGACCGACACTGCCGACTCGTGGACCAGACCGATCACCGCGATGATGCCAATGGCGGAGAAGAACACCAGGTCACCGACCACGGCGCGGCTGGCGGCATCGGGAGCAGTGGCAACGCGGAACAGGCCCACCAGGATCGCAGCGCTCAGGATGGCAATGGTCAGCCACAGGATGACGCTCATCGCTCCTCCTCTCCGACGACGGGTTCGCTGGGTGCGACCTCGCGGTGCGGCCCCTCGTCGATGCGGCGGGCCGCTCGCCCGTCGGCATGGTCGGGGTCGGTGGTGCCGCCGGAGCCGCGCGCCGGGTCGTCCTGGGCGCCGGCGCGGCCGCGGGTGACGCGCAGCAGTCGGTCCTCCATGTCGGTGAGGTCAGCGAGCACCTGCTCCCGGGACTCGGCGAACAGTGCGTGGACGAACAGGCTGGGGTGCTCCGCCTCGGTGCCGTGGGCGGTGCCCACCACCAGCGTGCCCGGGGTGATGGTGATCGAGGAGGCCATCGCGATGATCTCGGCGTCGGTGGTGCATCGCAGCGGGAACTCCACGATCGCCGGGGAGGACTTCGTGCCGCGGCTGTAGGCGCCCTTGGCGACGTCCATGGAGCCCTTGACGATCTCCACCACGATCCACAGCACGTAGGTCAGGCCGTACCACAAGCGAATCATCCGCCCATCACCGCCTCCACATAGGTGCGGGCGTCCATCAGGTCGTGGGCGCCGGCGTCCACCGCGGGCAACAGTGCGCCGATGCCCACGAAGATGGCCAGGGACAGCGCGATCATCGCGGCACCGGGCAGCAGCATCCGCAGCGGGATGCGGTGGTCCGCGGGCAGCTCGACGGGGTTGCCGCGGCCGCGGGCGGGATCGTCGGGACGGTACACGGTCATGTCCTCGCCCCAGGCCATGCCGCGCCACATCCGCTGCAGGCCCAGCAGGGAGCCGACGGAGGCCAGCACGATCGCGATCAGCGCCGCCCAGCCCAGCACGATGTCACCGGCGGTGGCCTGCTCCGCAGAGGCCCGCATCAGGCCCACCTTGCCCCACAGGCCGGAAGTGGGTGGCAGGCCCACAAGGCTGAACAGGCCCACGGCCATCACGGCCATCACCCACGGGTCGCGGCGGGCCAGGCCCGAGATGTGGTCCAAGCGGCCGCAGCCGTAGGTGTGCTCGATCGCGCCCGTGGTCAGCAGCAGGCCCGACATGGTGATCACGTGGTGGACCAGGTACAGGATGCCGGCGGCGAAGGAGACCTCGGTCAGCAGCACCAGGCCCAGCAGGATGTGGCCCACGCCGGCGACCATCTGATGGCCGAGGGCGGTGCGGATGCGGTTCGATCCCGCCGTGGAGAAGGCGCCCACCAGGATGGTGGCGATCACCAGCACCACCAGCACCGACAGGAACGGCAGCCCGTCCGAGAAGGTGACCGCGGTGATGCGGAACATCGCGTACAGGGCGACCTTGGTGTGCAGCGCGGAGAACAGCGCCATGATGCCGGCCGAGGTGGCGGGGTAGGCGCGCGGCAGCCAGGAGTGCACGGGCACCATGCCGCCCTTGACGGCCAGCGCCAGCAGCACCACCGCGAGCGCCGCGGCGGTCACGGGGTCCTCACTGCCGGCGCCCTCCAGGGCCGCGATGTTCACGGTCCCCGCGGTGCCGTACACGAAGCCCACGCCGATCACCAGGACGGTGGAGGTGAGCAGGTTGACCAGCACGAACATGCGGCCGATGCCGAGCCTGCGCCAGGTGCCGGTCACGGCGATCAGGGCGTAGGAGGGCATCAGCATGACCTCGACCCACACGAACAGGTTGAACAGGTCGCCGGTCAGCAGGGCACCGTTGACGCCGGCGGTCAGCAGCAGCACCAGGGGCGGCACGAAGCGGTAGCGGGACTCCCCCGACAGCACCAGGAACACGCTGGCGGCCAGCGTGGCGATGCCAGTGACCAGCAGCATCAGGGCGCTCAGGGAGTCCGAGACGAAGGGGATCGCCAGGACGTCGGCGAAGCCGCCGACGGCGTGGGACAGCGGCGGCTCGGTGCGGTGGAACAGCAGCAGCCACAGGGCGCCCAGGATCATCACCACGGGCACTGTGAGCAGCGCGGCCACCTCGACGGCGTGGCGGCGCGCGACCACCAGCAGGCCGGCCCCCAGCAGGGGGATGACCACGAACAGGGGCAGCAGGGAGGGAGCGACAGCAGGGATCATGAGTCTCGCGTCTCCCCCGTCTCGGGGTGCTCGGCCATGTCGTCGTCACGGCCCAGCACGGCCAGGGTCAGCATGAAGATGGTGACCGCCATGGTGATCACGATGGCCGTGAGCACGAAGGCCTGCGGCAGCGGGTCGGCCATCTCGGGGCGGCCGGACACGTCGGTGAGCGGCTCGGCGCGCCAGCCGGGCACCCCGGCGGAGAGCAGGATGAAGTTGGCGGCATGGCTCAGCAGCGTCATGCCGAACACCACGCGCACCATGCTGCGCTGCAGCAGCAGGTACACACCGCCGGTCACCAGCACGGCCACGGTCAGGGAGATGATCATCGTCGTCCGACCTCCTTCGGCCTGATGCCGGAGGTGAGGTGGGAGGTGCGCACACCGACCCGGCGACGATCCGGCAGCGCCTCGCCACGGGTGGTCTCCAGAGGCCCGGGCAGCTCGCCCTCGACGGCCTCGTCGACACGCTCACGGGTGCCCTCCACGGCGTCCTCGGCGCGGGTGCCGCTGTCCACGCCCGATGGAGTGGTGGACGGGGACCCGCTGACGCCCAGCAGGTTGACCGCGATCATGACCAGGCCCAGCACTGCGAGGTACACGCCCACGTCGAAGATCATCGAGGTGGTCAGGTGCACGCCGAACAGGTATCCGTGCAGCGGCTCCAGGAACCCGCCCTTGAGATACCCGAGGAACCCGGCACCCAGGGCCACCACGATGCCGCCGCCGATCAGGTGCAGCGGTACGCGGGGCGGGCCGATCTGACGGTCCGAGGAGGTGGACAGGTACAGCAGCGCCACGATCGCCGAGCCCACCAGGGCGGCGATGAAGCCGCCACCGGGGGCGTTGTGGCCGCGCCAGAACAGCAGGGCGGAGATGACCGCGAGGATCGGGGCCACCACCCTCACCATCAGCTGCAGGGCGGCGGAGTTGCTCCAGGCGGAGGAGATGGCGCGGTGCGCGGCAGTGCCCGCCTCACGCAGCACGGGCTCGCGGTCGTGCTCGGCGCGCTCCACCGCATCGGCGTCGGGCGCGGGCGGCTCGACGGTGCCGGGATCGATGAACCTGTCGCGCACGCTGGAGAGCACCGCGACGATGGCCACCCCGGCCATGCCCAGCACGGACAGCTCGCCCAGGGTGTCCAGTGCACGGAACTCCACCAGGATCACGTTGACGATGTTGTGCCCGCCGGTGATCTCCTCGGCGTTGGCGATGTAGTACTCGGCGACCTCGCTGCGACCGCGGCGGCCCATGAACATGAACGTGCCTGCGCCGGCGGCCAGGCCCACCAGCACGGCGGGCACCAGGGCGCCGCGACGGCCGGAGCGGCCCGGGGCCACGAAGGTGCGCGGCAGGCGCTGCAGCACCAGCATGATCACGATGATGGTCAGCGACTCGACCAGCAGCTGGGTCAGCGTCACGTCGGGGGCGCCCAGCGAGAGGATCTGCACGGTGGCGAGGATGCCCACGGCCGACAGCGACACGGCCGCGCCGATCCGGTCCCGTCGCGTGCACACCACGAGCACGGCGGCGGTGATCAGCACCAGCAGCACCGCGTCGATCGGGCGGTTCAGGTTCGGCTGCAGGGGGGCGAGGTCGTCGAGCACCACGGCCAGGGAGCCCAGCAGCACCGTAGCGAAGGCGATCACGATCGCGGCCAGGTGGCGCATCGGGTCGTCGGAGGCGATGGGCCGCACCAGCACGGCCGCCAGCTTCTCCACGGCGCGATCCACCGCACCCAGCACCCGGGCGCCGTCGTACGGGAAGGGGCGATCCTCGAGGGCGGGGAGGATGCGGCGGCGGCCCAGTGCGATCAGGGTGCCCAGCACGATCACGCCGGCAGTGAGGGCCAGTTCCGGGGTCAGGCCGTGCCAGAAGGCCAGGTGGGGCTCCGCGCCCTCGATGCCCAGGGCGGATTCCACGGCCCGGCCGACGGGGGTGTCCAGCACCCCGACCACCAGCGCGAGCGGCAGGCCCACCAGGATCGGCAGGGCGGCGGGCCACAGCAGCAGCGGCTCGGGGCGGTGCACGTCGGCCGCACGGACGACGGCACCGGTCTCGTCGGCCCGGGCGTCGTCGGCGGGGTCGAGGGCGGGGTCGCGGCCGTCGACGAAGGCGCCCAGCACGATCTTGGCGCAGTAGGCGAAGGTGATCACGCTGGCACCGGCGATGCCGAGGGCCACCACCCAGCCGGTCCAGGCGGCGCCGGGGGCATCGAGCGCGCCGGTAAGCAGGGACTCCTTGGAGACGAAACCCAGCATCGGCGGCAGCCCGGCCATGGACATGCAGCCCAGAACGGTGACCACGAAGGTGGCGGGCAGGGCGCGCCACATCGCCGGCATGCGGCGCAGTTCGCGGGTGTGCACGGAGTGGTCGATGACGCCGACCATCATGAACAGGCCCGACTTGAACAGGGCGTGGGCGATGGTGTGCACGATGGCGGCGAGGATGGCCAGCTCGGTGCCCACCCCGATCACGGTGACGATCAGGCCCAGCTGGCTGACGGTCGAGTAGGCCATCAGCTTCTTCAGGTCCGACTGCTGGAGGGCCAGGAAGCCGCCCACGAACGCGGTGATCAGGCCCGCGACGATGAGGACCACGTTCCAGGCCGTCACGTCGTGGAAGGCGGGGCTGAAGCGCAGTAGCAGGAAGATGCCCGCCTTCACCACCGCGGCGGCGTGCAGGTAGGCGGAGACGGGGGTGGCGGCGGCCATCGCGTCGGGCAGCCACACATGGAAGGGGAACTGGGCGGACTTGGTGCAGGCCGCGAAGGCGACCAGCAGGGCGATCAGGGTGGTGAAGCCGTCTCCGGGCGCCCACACGTCCGAGGCGAGCACCTCGGAGACCGACGTGGTGCCCAGGCGCCACACCATCAGCGACACCGCGGTCAGCAGCGAGAGCCCGCCCAGGAAGGTGATCAGCAGGGTGCGCATGGAGGCCGCCTGGCCTGCTCCCCCGCTGCGGGCGATCAAAAGGAACGACGCGATCGAGGTGAGCTCCCAGGTGATGAACAGCAGCACCAGGTCGTCGGCCAGCACCAGGGTGACCATCGACAGGGTGAACAGGGCCATCACCAGCGAGAAGCTGAGCTGCCGCCCGGGGTCGAGGTAGCGGGCCGAGTACACGAGCACCACCGCGCCGATCACCAGCGCGATCATCGAGAACACGATGCCCACGCCGTCGGCCTGCAGAGCGAAGTCGGCCCCCCATGCGGGTGCCCAGGGGACGGAGAAGGCGGTGGTCGGATCATCGGTGCCGGCCAGCACGGCAGCCGAGGCGGGGATCAGTGCGCCGGCGGCGACGAGGTAGAGGACGGCCAGCACGTAGCAGGCGGCGCGGCCCATCAGCTTGTCGAGCACCGGGGTGAGAGCCACCGTGGCGCCCAGGCTCAGCACCGTCCACAGCACGGACACCATCACCACCCCCGAACAGGGCAGGAGGTGGCATCGTGGCGGGACATGGCCAGCATCTTATCGACTGGTCACAACCCGTCCCAAGACTTCTCCCAGTGATGAGGGGCACCGACGGCCAGGGCCTCCCTCGCGTGCGCGCGAGAGGAATAAGCCTCGGGGGGCGGTGCGGGGACAGTGCGGGCGCCTTGGCGAGCCACGGGGCGGGCGACGCGGGGGTGGCGAGGATCACTGCCGGGCGCACGCCCCCGGGACGGTCTCGCGGCGGGATCCCGCGGGACGCGCCCCCTCAGGATCCCGCAGCGCAGGGTTACGACAGGACCTCGCGGCACGGACCACCTCAGCACCCCTCGTCACGCGAGTGGAGCAGTTCGGTTGTTTCCAGCGTCGGGAAGCGACCGAACTGCTCCACTCATGACGGCGCGGGGTGGGTCAGCCCCGACCGTTCCCCTTGCCGTTGCCCTTCCCCTTGCCGTTCCCGTTCCCGTTGCCGCGGCCCTTGCCCTTGCCGGGCTTGGAGGGCATCACCTGGACCACCGAGGGCTTGGGGCCGGTGCCGTCGTAGTCGGGGAAGTACGAGGTGTGGGCGCCCCACTCGCCATCCTCCCCCGGGTGCTGCACGGAGACGAAGGCGGTGCGGTCCCGGTCGCGCACGATCGGCCCGCAGGTCTCGCCGTCGCGGGGGACGGACAGGAACTGCTCGACGCGGCCGCGGGCCTCGCCGTCCAGGGTCACGCGAAACAGGCCGTCGTTGTAGCCGATGCCGGCGGGCTGGCCGTCGGTGGAGATCCACAGGTTGCCCACCGAGTCGAAGGCCAGGTTGTCGGGGCAGGAGATCGGGGAGACCTGATCCTCGGGGAAGCCACCGAAGTAGGTGCCCTGATCGGTCTCCGGATCGCCGCACACCAGCAGCAGGTTCCAGGCGAAGGAGGTGGAGGTCTGGTCGCCCAGCTCGTCGATCTCGATCACATGGCCGTCGCGGTTGGCGGTGCGGGGGTTGGCCTCATCGGGGCCGGCGTTGGCGCCCACGCCGCGGTTGGAGTTGTTGGTGCAGGCCACGTACACGCGCCGGGTGTGGACAGAGGGCTCGACGTCCTCGCAGCGGTCCATCTTGGTGGGGCCCACGGCGTCGGCCGCGAGGCGGGTGTGGACCAGCACCTGCTCCACGGTGAAGCCGGGCACCTGGGAGGCCCCGTCCAGCACCAGGGGCAGCCACTGGCCGGTGCCGTCGAACGCACCGTCGGAGGGCAGGTCCCCGGAGCCGTCGATCTCGGCGGCCGGGGAGTTGCCGTCGAAGCGGGCGACGTACAGGTCGCCCTCCTCCAGCAGGGTCATGTTGTGCGCGCGATCGCCCTCGACGTACTTCTTGGCGGAGACGAACTTGTACAGGTAGTCGAAGCGCTCGTCGTCACCGGAGTAGGCGACCACGCGGCCGTCCTCGGCGATGATCACGTTGGCGCCCTCGTGCTTGAAGCGGCCCAGGGCGGTGTGCTTCTTCGGCGTGGAGGTGGGGTCCCAGGGATCCACCTCGACGATGTAGCCGAAGCGGTTGGCCTCGTTCCGGTAGCCCTCGTTGCGGGTGTCGAAGCGCTCGTGGGCGTTCTCCCAGCCGCGGGCGGTGGGGGCGTCGGCCAGCCCGTAGCGCTTCTCCTCGGCGGTGGTGCCGGGTGCGCGGAAGTAGGAGTGGAAGTTCTCCTCGCCCGAGAGCAGGGTGCCCCACGGGGTGAGACCGCCGGCGCAGTTGCCCAGGGTGCCCAGCACGTGGCGGCCCTCGGGGTCCTCGATGGTGGTGACCAGGTCGGAGCCAGCGGCGGCGCCGGTCAGCTCGAAGGTGTCCGACAGCAGGATGCGGCGGTTCAGCTCGGCCCCGCGCACGTACCGGTACGGGAAGTTGTGGTTCCTGCGCTCCAGCTCCACCACGGTCAGGCCGTGGGCCGCCATGCCCACCTCGATGACCTCCTCGGCGCTCATGGTGGGCGGAAACATGATGTTCTCGTTGGTGTACTCGTGGTTCACGAACATCACCGCGCGGCGACCGTTCGTGCCGGGCACCTCCTGGATCTCGGTGTAGTCGTTGTTGTAGCCGAACTGAAGGTTCTGCGCCTCGGCGCTCTGGGCGTGCCAGTCGAACTCCGGTGCGTCCTCGAAGATCGGGTCGCCCCAGCGGATGATCGGGTGCCAGGTGAAGCCCTCGGGAACGGTGAACTCGTCGGCCGCGGCGTCCACGGGTGCGATCGGGGTGAACACCAGCTCGGAGCCGTTCGGGGCGGCGTCGGGCCTGCCGCCCTTGCCCTTCCCGTTCCCCTTCCCGGGCTTGGCGGCGGCGGGGCCGTCCGCGAGGGCTCCCTGGGTGCCGGCCACGGCGATGGCGATCGCACCGGTGCCGCCGCCGATGAGCGCACGACGGGACAGGGCACCGGCGGCGATGTCGCGGAAGTAGGCGTTGGTGGAGGTGTTGCAGTCGGCACCGATGCACTGGTTGCCGCATTTGAGTGCGCAGGTCACCGCGGAGCGCTTGCCGCGGGTGTGGCCGTCCATGAGCAGGGGGAGGTTCAGACGGGGCATGGGAGGAGCCTTCGTGAGGAGAGAGCGCGACCGTGGCGGGCACGCTGTGGGGCGCGGCCGACGGTCCTCCTCGAAGATGACGGGTGCCTCACGCGACCGTGACAGGGACGTGAACGTCCGGTCTGGAGCCGGCAATGAGTCAGGAACCGGACGGCATGCTCGGACACAGGGGCACCCGGCCTCCCTCGCTCGCTCCGGGCCGCGCGGGCGCGACGAAGCTGGGCGGCTTGACCAGCACCCTCGGCACCGACGACTCCATCACCCCACGCTGCGAGGTGGAGCCCCGGAGGTGGAGTGGCGCGAGGACCGAGAGGGCAGGCGCGGGGTCTGCACCCACAGTCGGGAGGCGTCCGAGGTGATCGCCATGACGCCGAGCGCGGAGGCGCCGGCACCCACCAGCAGGGCATGGGCGGCGTCGCTCCCGGCGGTGGAGGCCACCAGCAGGCGCAGCACCGCATCGGCGGTGAACAGCGCCATCAGGCCCACGCGGGCCCAGCGGCTGCGTCGGAACACCCCGATCACCAGCGCGACGAGCGCTCCCACGAACACCGAGACCTGGATCAGCTCCGTCGGCTCGGGGAACACCAGGAAGGCGTCGGCGAACAGCATCGAGAGGTCCTCCCCCAGTGCCCGGGCCACCCATTGGGCGATCACCGGGATCGTCTGCAGCAGCACCAGGGCGGCGGTGAAGACGACGGTGGGCGGCGGCAGGTGGTGGTCGGCCGCGCCGGAGATGGTCTCGTGCAGGTCGTCGAGGGTCTCGTGCCAGGCACCGGCCAGGTCGGGGCGGGTGGCAGGCTGCCGCCCGCTCGCGTCGGAGCGCAGCCGCAGTGCCCTGTGGGCGGAGGAGACGGCGCGGGCCCGCCATACGCTGGTGCCGGTGGGCCGGTGCCGCTGCAGCATCATCGCGGTGGCGCCGTCGGAGCGCGCAGCGGCCCCGGCCACGTCGATGATCGGCAGGTCGCCGTCGGTGCGGATCCGGTCGCCCTGGCCGTTGCGGTGATGGTAGGCGGCGGAGAACTCACGGATCACCTCCACCTGCACCCGGGGGTCGGCGTAGCGCACGGTGTCGATCACGTAGTCGCGCTCCACGTCGATGTTCTCGTCGATGCGGTGGGTGAACTGGAGGGTGAAGAAGGAGAAGCCGACGGCGCGGTCGTAGGTGCCGGCGGCCAGCCAGTCGGCCCGGTACCCGCCGGGCAGGGAGAAGCTGCGCGGCATCCTCCAGAAGCGCACGTGGTGGCGCTTGGCGGTGGTGCCGCCCACTTCCTGCTGGTACGTGAAGTCGTGCCGCCGCCCCATCAGGAACAGGTCCGAGACGGGCGCCTCCGGGTAGGAGCGGCGCAGCAGCGTGGCCCGCACCATGTCCCAGGCCGAGCCCACGGTGCGCTCCTCGGCGAGCACCCAGCCGGCCCGGCGCATGGCCACGTGCAGATCGGCCTCGTCGCCGTCGAAGGCCAGGTTGATCGGGTCCGACAGCACGCCCTCGACGGTGCGGGTGCGGCCGATGAAGTAGTCCGGCAGGTAGATCCAGGTCATCAGCTGGTGCAGGCGGGGCAGCGCGATGTACGTCAGCAGCAGCCAGAAGCCCACCAAGTACAGCATCCGCACCGGGGTGAGCGAGAAGCCCTCCAGCAGGTACAGGCCGGCCAGCCACACCGACAGCACCAGGCCCGCCACGATGAACAGGGTGTCCAGCAGCCCGTACAGCTCGAAGCCGCCCCGGATCGGGGCGTGACCGCGCTGGTGGTCGTAGTGCGGCTGCTCGGCGGGGACGGGCCGGTCCAGCGGCGCCAGCCGCGGCTGCCGGGCCGGGGTCATCGCGCCACCCCCGGGCGGGCCGGATGCGCCGCCGCCTGGGCACCGGTTCGGATCATGGGGCCATCGTAGGGTGGTCCGCAGCGCTCGAGGATCCGGAGGAGACCATGCCCGCCAGCCCCACTCTCACCTTCCACGACGGCCGTTCCATCCCCCAGCTGGGCTACGGCGTCTACAAGGTCGACTCCGACGTCGCTGCCGACGTCACCGGCCAGGCCTTCGCGGCGGGCTACCGGCACGTGGACACCGCGAAGCTCTACGACAACGAGGAGGGCGTGGGCCGGGCGGTCCGCGATTCCGGGCTGCCGCGCCAGGAGCTGTTCGTGACCACCTAGCTGTGGAACGACGCCCACCGCTTCGACGACGCGATCGCCGCCTGCGAAGCGTCATTGGAGCGCCTGGGCCTGGAGTACGTGGACCTGTTCCTGATCCACTGGGCGCTCCCTCAGCAGGGTCTGTACCTGGAGGCGTGGAAGGCGCTGATCGAACTGCAGCGGCGCGGCCTGACGCGCTCCATCGGCGTCTCCAACTTCCCCCTCCCCCAGCTGGAGGAGATCATCGAGGCCACCGGGGTGGTCCCGGTGATCCACCAGATCGAGCTGCACCCCTACTTCCAGCAGCGGGAGCTGCGCGCCTTCCACGACGAGCACCGGATCCTCACGCAGGCCTGGGGGCCTCTGGGGCAGGGCAGGAGCGATCTGCTGGAGAACGAGGCGATCACCGCGATCGCCCAGGCGCACGGAGCCACCCCCGCCCAGGTGGTGCTGGCCTGGCACCTGGCGCGCGGGATCGTGGCGATACCGAAGTCCGTCACCCCCTCGCGGATCGTGGAGAACCTGGGATCGGTGCAGCTGCGCCTGGACGAGGGCGAGCTGGTGCGGATCGACGAGCTGGACCGCGAGGACGGCCGCGCCGGCCGCGACCCTGCTGACTCAGGGCACTGAGACACTGCCCTGTCAGGCAGCTCCGCTCGGGCGAGGCGGCCGCTCGCGCCTGTCCCAGCGGCGGCGGCCTCAGTAGTACACGGCCAGCGGCCCGTTGGGTCCCTGGACCACCTGCACGGGGGTGTTGAACACGCGCGAGAGCACGGCGCCGTCCATGATCGTCTCCACCGGGCCGTGCTCGACCACGGCGCCGTCCTTCATCGCGATGATGTGGTCGGCGTAGTGCGCGGCGAAGTTGATGTCGTGAAGCACCACCACGATGGTGCGGCCCAGCTCGCGGGCGGCATCGCGCAGGCGGCCCATCATCTGCACGCTGTGCTGCATGTCGAGGTTGTTCAGCGGCTCGTCCAGCAGCACGTACTCGGTGTCTTGGGCCAGCACCATGGCCACGTACGCGCGCTGCCGCTGACCGCCGGAGAGCTGGTCGAGGTAGCGGTCCTCGAGCTCCTCGAGGTTCAGGAAGTCGATGGCCTCGCTGATCTTCTGCTCGTCCAGGGCGGTCAGGCGCCCCTTCGAGTAGGGGAAGCGGCCGAACCCCACCAGCTGCCGCACGGTGAGGCGAGTGATGAAGTGGTTCTCCTGGCGCAGCACCGAGAGCACCTTGGCGAGGTCCTTGGAAGCGGTGGAGGACACGTCGTACCCGGCCACCTCGATCGCGCCCTCGTCGATGCCGAGCAGGCGCCCCACCATGGTGAGCAAGGTGGACTTGCCGGCACCGTTGGGCCCCACCAGGGCGGTCACGCCGCCCGAGGGGATCTCGATGGAGACCGGGCCGATCTCCACGGTGCCCGAGCTTGAGACGTACCGCTTGCGCACGGTGTCGATGGTGATCACAGGCGCCCCTTCCGCATGATGACGGCGAGGAACACGGTCCCGCCGACGAGCTCGATGATGATGGAGACGACTCCCTGGGCGTAGAACACGTGGTTCATCACGAAGTACGCCCCGGCCAGCACCACGAAGCCCATCAGCACGCCCACGGGCAGCAGGCGGCGGTGGTCGTGGGTGCCGGCGGCCTGGTAGGTGAGGGTGGCGACCAGGAAGCCGAAGAAGGTCATGGGTCCGATCAGGGCCGTGGAGACCGCCATCAGCACGGAGACCAGCACCAGGGTGTAGATGGTCTGGCGTCCGTGGTCCACCCCGATGTTGATGCACACGTCCCGCCCCAGGGCGATCACGTTGAGGGTGCGGGCGTTCAGCCAGATCAGCACCCCGGCCGTCAGGCACAGCGGGATCGCGTACGGGAGGTACTCGACCTCCGCGTTGGTGACCGAGCCGAACAGGCGGGCGGTGAGCACGTCGAACTCGCTGGGGGTCAGTAGGCGCTGCATGAAGGAGGAGACCGATCCCAGCCCCCCACCGATGATGATGCCGATCAGCAGCATCACCTGCATGTTCGCGTAGCGCCCGCGCAGCAGCCAGCCGTACAGCAGCACCGACAGTGCCACCATGATCGCCACCTGCGCGAGGAACTGCCCGGCGCCCTGCAGGGCCACCACCCCGGCCACGCCCAGGAAGTAGATGGTGCCGGTCTGGATCACCGTGTACAGGGACTCGAAGCCCATGATCGACGGGGTGAGGATGCGGTTGTTGGTGACGGTCTGGAAGGCGATGGTGGCGGTGGCCTGGCAGAACGCGGCGATCAGCATCACCAGCAGGGAGGTGGCGCGCAGCTCGGCGATCAGCCAGAAGCCGCGGGAGCCGGGCGGCATGGGGTTGTCCACGGCGAGCAGGCCGAAGCCGAAGGCCAGCGCCAGCACCGCCAGTCCCGCCACCACGATCCAATAGCGGCGCCGGGATGAGGCACCCGGGAACGCCCCGGAGCTGCCGCGGGTGCGCGCGGCACCGGCCCCTGCCCCGGCCGATGTCCCGGCCGCTCCGCCTCGGTCCTTGCGGCGCGCAGCCCAGCGGTTGCCCTGGCGGGAGGTGGGCGCGCCCATCGCATCCAGGTCCACCGCGGTGTCGGTGGGGGCGGTGGAGACGTCGGCCGCGCCGTCGGCGGGCGGGGACCCGAGGCGGCGCGGGTTCATGGGGTACGGGTCGCGGTCAGCCACGGCGACGCTGCCTGAGGATCATGGCGATGAACACGGCCGCGCCCACGATCCCCAGGATCAGGGAGACGGGCACCTCGAACGGCATGATGATGGTGCGTCCGATCAGGTCGCACACGGTGACCACGGCGATGCCTAGCAGGCACACCCAGGGCAGGTTCGAGCGCAGGTCGTCCCCGCGGATCATGGAGACCACGTTGGGCACGATCAGGCCAAGGAACGGCAGGCTCCCCACCACCACGGTGACCACACCGGTGGCGATGGCCACCAGGCCGGTGCCCAGCAGCACCACCTGCTGGTAGTTCACGCCGACATTCGTGGCGATGTCCTCGCCCAGGCCCGCCACGGTGAGGCGATCGGCCACGAAGAACACCGCGACGCCCACCGCCAGCACGATCCACAGCACCTCGTACTGACCGCGCAGCACGGAGGTGAAGGACCCGGCGAACCACACGCCGAGGTTCTGCAGGGCGTCGAACTGCAGGGCCACGAAGCTGGAGATCGAGCTGACCACCGCGCCCAGCATGATGCCGATGATCGGCACGATCAGCGAGCTGCGCAGCGTGACCCGTCGCAGGAACACGAAGAACACCATGGTGCCCACGAACGCGAACACGATCGCCACCACCATGCGGGTGAGGATCGAGGCCGACGGCGCCGCGATCATCACCAGGATCAGCCCCAGCCCCGCCCATTCGGTAGTGCCGGTGGTGGAGGGCTCCACGAAGCGGTTCTGCGTCATCAGCTGCATGATCAGCCCTGACATGGCCATCGCGGCACCGGCCAGCACCAGGGCCACGGTGCGGGGGATGCGGGTGATGGCGAACATCTGTCTGCCGTCCTCGGCACCGAACACGTCGTACACCCCGGTCAGCAGGGAGGCGACCAGCAGGGCGCCCACCACGGCGATTCCGATCAACAGCTTCCAGTCGAGGAGCTTCTCGCGCCCGCGCCTCCTTCCGGGGGGAGCGTCGGACGTGGTGGTGGCAGTAGACATCAGGGCACCTGGCAACGAGCGGGACGGGGGCGGACGCACCGCACGGGGGGGGGGGGGGCGGGGGGGCCCCGCGGGCGCCCCCGCGGGGGGGG
>NZ_JAMBDS010000059.1:0-17478 GCF_025143785.1 Brachybacterium sp. p3-SID1565 | reverse complement strand
AACACCATCCCGGCCCCTCACCGTACTGATATGTTGACGCCGTCATCGGTGGGAGAAATCGGAGCCAGTTCATGTCCAAGACCATCCTGTTCCCGAGCGCAGATTTCCCGGGTCCGCCGCAGATCCGCCTCGACGTCCCCGATGAGTGGGAGACCCTCACCGTCCCCGGCGTCCAGATGGCGGTCGCACAGCCCCGTGTCGAGGGCAGGTTCCGCGCCAACGTGGTGGTGACGGTCCAACGTTTCGGTCCGGACTTCAGCCTGGAGGCGGCAAAGGCCGGCCTCGAGCAGCGCAAGGCGGCGCTGCCCGAGCTCGAGGAGATCGGGACCGGGGAGATCACCCTGGACGAGATCACCTGGATCGCGAGCGAGTACGGGTACACGCAGCCGGGCCGTCCCACCGTCGTTCAGGCCGCACGGTATGCGGTGGTGGACCGGGCCGGCGTCGCCACGGACGTGGTGGAGATCGTGGGAAGCTGCGGTGCCGAGCACGCGGAGGACGAGATCGAGGTGGTGCGCTCGATCCAGGACTCCGTGCACCTGGTGCTGGACTGACCATCCGTCGGCCCGGAGGGCTGCCCCGAGATCGGGAACCGCGCTGCAGACGACGATTGTGGATAGTCCGCCTCTGACAAGGAGGTGGGCGGTCCACAGTCTTTGAGCCGCAGGGGTGGCTGTGACCTGGACCGATGGCGCTTGGTGCTGCCCTCGGCGCGGGCGGGGCGCCCCGGTAGGGGGAGGGGAGAGGTGCCTGGGGAGTTCTCCCCATCGACGGGTGACGGGGCATGTCCGTACAGTGATGGCATCACAACGGGAACGATCGAGGAAGCGGCACGGAGCTGCGGAGGTCACCCCCGAGCTGATGCCACGGAATCACCGAGAAAAGGGGAACACCATGAAGAAGGGCATGAATCCGGAGGCCGTCGACCAGCTCGCCGGCCAGGTCGACTCGCTGATCGAGAACATGGAGACCATCTACTCCGGTCGCCTGGGCTACGTCACCGACCTGGACTGGACCGGTGAGGACCGCGATCGCTACGTGCCGGAGTTCGAGGAGCAGGTTGGCACCGCCAACAAGACCGTCGTCCAGAAGCTCACCGAGCTCGCCGAGAAGCTTCGCGCCAACGCTCAGCACCAGCGCGAGACCTCCAGCTCCTGATCCGCACCTGAACTCACCGCACACATACGTCACAGAGGGGAAACACCATGGCTTTCAAGGGTATGAATCCGGACGAGGGTCGCGAGACCGCATCGCTCGTCATCGAGGCTGCCACCGTCGTCAACGACACCACCGACAACGTCACCTCGCAGGTGATGGGCGTGGAGTGGGTCGGCCCTGACTACGACGCCTTCACCGAGGAGTGGAACTCGTTCCTCTCCGGCCCGCTGCAGGCACTCTCCGAGGCCTACCGCAACAAGGGCGACGAGCTCACCAAGCACGCCGATCAGCAGGACGAGACCTCGAACGCTGTCTGATCCGGTCCTTGCGCCTCACATCGGGCGCATCGGATCTCTCGAATGCCCCATCTCCTACGGGAGGTGGGGCATTCGGCGTTGTCGGACGGCCGTGGGGCAGCCCTCCCGGGGGTCATGACGCCTGCACCAGTGCTTGTGGGCGGTGCTCCCCATGCTGCCCGTGGCAGCCGCCGCGGTGCTGGCTCGAGGCCCGTCGTCGGTGCCGCGCCGCTGCAGTGCACCGGGGGGCGAGACGCCGGCGCAGAGCGTCCGTCATCCACAAGGGCAGGCCGTGCACAATCCGTCCCCTGCCTGCAAGAATGCGCCGTTGAACGGGTGGGGAGGAACATGGGGACTAGTCCCCATCGCCTCAAGGGCCGGTCCCGTCTAATCTGAGGACATCACCCGGGGGACCTCGATCGATGAAGCCGGAGGCGGAGATCGATCTCAGGGGTGCACACCGGACACCATGACTGGGAGGAACACCATGAAGAAGGGCATGACCCCGGAGGCCGTCGAGCAGATGGCCGAGCAGATCCGCGGCGCCGGCGACGACACCAACGCCGCCTACACCACCGTCCAGGGGCGGGTCACCGATTTCGACTGGACCGGTGAGGACCGCGACCGCTACGTCTCCGATTTCGACAGCAGCATCGGGCAGCTCGTGCAGCAGGTCCGTCAGCAGGCCCAGGACTTCGCCGAGCGGGCCCAGCGCAACGCTCAGGAGCAGCGCGACGCCTCCGCCTGATCCCCAGGCACCGACCAGCAGGGCGCTGAGGGGCGCCGCATCAGCACTCACGACATCTTCAGAAGGGGAGCATCATGGCTTTCAAGGGAATGGACCCGGAGGAGGGGCGCGAGGTCGCCTCGGAGATCACTCGGACCGGCGAGCAGATCCTGGAGTACTTCGACTCCGTCACCTCGGTGGTGAGCTCGGTCGACTGGATCGGGCCCGACTACGACGCATACCTCGATGACTGGAACAGCTTCGTGTCCGGTTCGATCGCTGGTCTCGTCGAGGCTCTCAACGCCAAGAGCGAAGAGCTGACGCGTCACGCCGATCAGCAGGACGACACCTCGAACGCGGTCTGATCGCAGGGCGCGGCTGCGTCGGCTCCGCCCACGCACCGCCGTCGCCTCGCGCACGGGCAGGAGGCCCCGATCCTCTTCTCAGGGATCGGGGCCTCCTGCCGTTACAGTCGGAGGACGTCAGCGGTAGTTGATGAACTGCAGCGCGACGTCGAGGTCCTTGCCCTTGAGCAGTGCGATCACGGCCTGCAGGTCGTCCCTGCTCTTGGAGGAGACCCGCAGCTCGTCACCCTGGATCTGCGCCTTGACGCCCTTGGGGCCCTCGTCGCGGATGATCTTGGAGATCTTCTTGGCCTCGTCCGAGGCGATGCCCTCCTTGAGGCCGGCGGCCAGGCGCACCTCCTTGCCGGACTGCTTGGGCTCGCCCACCTCGAGGGCCTTCAGCGAGATCCCGCGGCGCACCAGCTTGGACTGCAGGACGTCGAGCACGGCGAGCACGCGCTCCTCCGCGTTGGCAGTCATCACGATCTCGTCGCCGCTGAGACTGATCGAGGCGCCCGTGTTGCGGAAGTCGTAGCGCTGCCCCACTTCCTTGATCGCCTGGTTCACGGCGTTGTCGATCTCCTGGCGATCGAGCTTGCTGACGATGTCGAACGACGAGTCGGCCATGAGGCTCCTCCCTCTGCTTCCACGGGTTCCACCGGGACCGGTGCCCGGCTCCACAGTGCAACCCACTGTAGACGGCGTCGACTGTGACCACCTTCATGCACCCCGGGGCCGCCTCGGGTTCGCACGGTCGGCCGCGCCCCGGTATGCTGGTCCAGGTCCGCTTCACGGCGGATGCAAGCCCGGCAGGTTACCCGAGTGGCCAAAGGGAGCTGACTGTAAATCAGCTGGCATCGCCTACGGGGGTTCGAATCCCTCACCTGCCACTGCGGAGGGTCCGTGTGATCCGACGCACCGGGGCTCGCACGTGAATTGCCGCTGCGGCAAGGAATGTGTAGAGTCCACCGGGTTGCCCTGATAGCTCAGTCGGCAGAGCATCTCCATGGTAAGGAGAAGGTCAAGGGTTCGATTCCCTTTCAGGGCTCTGATGGATGTGCCGGCCCGATCTCGTACGAGGTCGGGCCGTCGCTTCGATCATGCCGGGGTAGCTCAGACGGTCAGAGCGCACGACTCATAATCGTGAGGTCGCGGGTTCGATCCCCGCCCTCGGTACCACGCCGGTCATGCCGGTAGTGCAGATCCATCCCGCATACGGGAACCCACGCGGCGCGCGGGATCACAGCGCGCCACCCGGAACGAAAGAGGCGAACCGTGGCGAGCAAGAGCTCTGACGTGCGTCCCAAGATCACCATGGCCTGCACCGAGTGCAAGGCACGCAACTACATCACCAAGAAGAACCGCCGCAACACCCCGGACCGGCTGGAGCTCTCGAAGTTCTGCCCCACCTGCGGCAAGCAGACCGCCCACCGCGAGACCCGCTGACCGGGCCGAGCGCATCCACCAGAGGCCATTCGGGTTCACCCCGGGTGGCCTCTCGTGCATCCTGATGGGTGACGCAGGCAGCGCCTGCCCTTCCCGTGCTGTACCAGCCCGCCCCCCCCCGCCTGATCCAGGGAGACGCCATGACCGCCACTGCCCCTGACCCCTCCTTCGCCGGCCGCACCTACCCGCCCGGCCCGGTGCACACGGTCTCCGCCCAGAAGATCGCCGAGTTCGCGCGCGCCACCGGCGCCGCCTCCGCCCTGCACACCGACCCCGCGGCCGCGCGCGCGGCCGGCCACGCCGACGTCATCGCCCCGCCCACCTTCCTGGTCTCGCTGGCGCAGGCGACTGAGGCGCAGTACATCGAGGACCCGGCGGCAGGCATCGACTTCACCAGGGTGGTGCACGGGGAGGAGTCCTTCGACCTGCACCGCCCGGTGGTGGCCGGTGACCGCCTGGTGCCCACGCTCACCGTCGAGTCGATCCGCTCCGCGGGCGGGCACAGCATGGTCGCCACCCGGGTGGACGTGACCGATGAGACCGGACAGGGCGTGGCCAGCGTGCGCAGCATGCTCGTGGTCCGCGGCGAGTGACACCAGGAGAAACCATGAACACCGACGCACACACCCCCGCGCAGCCCGTCGCGAAGGAGTCGATGGGCACCGTGCACCCCCCGATCGACCTCACCTCCCTCACGAAGGGGCAGGAGATCGCCCGGACCACGCACCCCCTCTCCCGGGACACCCTGGTGCGGTACGCCGGGGCCTCCGGCGACTTCAACCCCATCCACTACAACGACACCGCCGCCACCGAGGCCGGGCTGCCGGGCGTCATCGCCCACGGCATGCTCACGATGGGCATTGCGATCAACGGTGTCATCGAGGCCATCGGCGACCCCACCGCCGTGCGCTCCTACTCGGTGCGCTTCACCAGCCCCATCGAGGTCCCCGCCACCGGTGAGGTGCTGCTCGAGGTGGTCGCCGTGGTCGGCGCCGTCGACGAGGAGACCGGTACCGCCCGGATCGACCTCACCGCCCAGGTGGGGGAGACGAAGGTGCTGGGACGCGCCCGTGCCACCGTCGCGCTGCCTGCTGGCAGGGCGGACGCGCCCGTGGGCGGTGCCGCATGAGGCTGGCGGACCTGACCACCCTGCGCATCGGCGGGCAGATCCGCACGCTGGTCGAGGCCCGCACCGAGTCCGAGGTGATCGAGGCAGTCCGCGCTGCTGACGAGGCCGGCGAGCCGCTGCTCGTCCTCGGCGGGGGCTCCAACCTGGTCGCCTCCGATGCGCCCTTCGAGGGGACCGTGGTGCTGCTGCGGGACCCGGAGGATGCCCCGCTGCTCGATGCGACCTGCGAGATCAGCCCCTCCGGGGAGCCGGACGGGATCGCCGTGGATCCCTCCGAGCTCAGTCCGCTGGACCCCACCTGCGGTGGCGCTATCGTCGAGTACTTCGCCGGGGTGAACTGGGATCGCGCCGTGCGGTACGCGATCGCCCGTGAGATGGTCGGCATCGAGGCCCTCTCCGGGATCCCCGGCACTGTGGGGGCCACCCCGATCCAGAACGTCGGCGCCTACGGTCAGGAGGTCGCCACCACCATCACCCGGGTGCGCACCTGGGACCGCCACGAGCAGAAGGTGCGCACGTTCTTCGCTGCCGACTGCGGATTCGCGTACCGCGACAGCGTCTTCAAGCGCACGCCCTACGAGGGAGCGGCAGACTCCGCCACCGGTCGGTACGTGGTGCTGGCGGTGACGTTCCAGCACACCATCGGCAGCCTCTCCGCCCCGATCCGCTACGCGCAGCTGGCCGGCGAGCTCGGTGTGGACGTCGGCGCCAGGGTGCCGATGGCGCAGGTGCGGGAGGCGGTGCTGCGGATCCGCGGCGCGAAGGGGATGGTGCTGGACGCCGCCGACCACGACACCTGGAGCGCGGGCTCCTTCTTCACCAATCCGATCCTCGAGCGCTCCACCGCGGAGCGCCTGCCCGACGGCGCTCCCCGCTATGCGGCAGGGGCGGAGCAGGTCAAGACCAGCGCCGCCTGGCTCATCAGCAGCGCGGGGATCGAACTGGGTCACCGGATCGCGCCCGAGGCCCCGGCCTCCGTGTCCACCAAGCACTCCTTGGCACTGACCAACCGGGGCGGGGCCGGCAGCGACGACCTGGTGGCCCTCGCTCGTGACGTGCAGGAGCGCGTGCGGGACACCTTCGGGATCGATCTCGTCCCGGAACCCGTACGCCTCGGCCTGGATCTGTGAGCGGGCTCTAGGATGGGAGCGGCAACGATGCCGCCGCTCCTCACCTCGATGCCCGCAGGAGGCCCTGTGAACGTCCTCGACCAGTCCATCGCCCAGCTCGACCCGGACATCGCCCGGGTGCTCGATGCCGAGCTTGCCCGTCAGCAGCGCACGCTGGAGATGATCGCCAGCGAGAACTTCGTGCCGCGCGCTGTGCTGCAGGCCCAGGGCTCCGTGCTCACCAACAAGTACGCCGAGGGCTACCCGGGCAAGCGCTACTACGGGGGCTGCGAAGAGGTCGACGTCGCCGAGCAGATCGCGATCGACCGCGCGAAGGCACTGTTCGGGGCCGAGCACGCCAACGTCCAGCCCCATTCCGGCGCCACCGCCAACGCCGCGGTCATGCACGCACTGGCACGCGCCGGCGACAAGCTGATGGGCCTCTCCCTCGCCCACGGCGGCCACCTCACCCACGGCATGAAGATCAACTTCTCCGGCCGTCTGTACGACATCGTCGCGTACGAGACCGAGCCGGGCACCGGCCTGATCGACATGGACAAGGTGCGCGAGCTCGCCGTGGCCGAGCAGCCCAAGGTGATCGTCGCCGGCTGGTCCGCCTACACGCGTCACCTCGACTTCGCTGCCTTCCGCGAGATCGCCGACGAGGTGGGCGCGGCCCTGTGGGTGGACATGGCCCACTTCGCCGGCCTGGTCGCCGCCGGCCTGCACCCCAGCCCCGTCCCGTACGCGGACGTCGTCTCCACCACGATCCACAAGACGATCGGCGGTCCGCGCTCCGGCATGATCCTGTGCAAGCAGGAGTGGGCCAAGAAGATCGACTCCGCCGTGTTTCCCGGCCAGCAGGGCGGGCCGCTCATGCACGTCATCGCCGCCAAGGCAGTGGCGCTCAAGATCGCGGCCTCCGAGGACTTCAAGGACCGCCAGGCGCGCACCCTCGAGGGCGCCCGGATCCTCGCCGACCGGCTGCAGGCCGAGGATGTGAAGTCCGCCGGCGTCAAGGTGATCTCCGGGGGCACCGATGTGCACCTGGTCCTGGTGGACCTGGTGGACAGCGAGCTGGATGGCCAGCAGGCCGAGGACCGCCTGCACGAGGTGGGCATCACCGTGAACCGCAACGCGGTCCCCAACGATCCGCGCCCGCCGCGGGTCACCTCCGGTCTGCGCATCGGCACCCCGGCCCTGGCCACCCGCGGCTTCGGTGCAGAGGAGTTCACCGAGGTGGCTGACGTGATCGCCCAGGCACTGCTGCCGGAGGCCGACCTGGAATCCCTGCGCCGCCGCACCGCCGTGCTCGCCGACGCCACGCCGCTGTACGCCGACCTCCAGCAGTACTGCGGCGCCGTGCCCGGGCCCGCCCCGAGCCCGGGCACGAGCACCCACCTCGCACCATCGACCGGTGAGCACGCCCCGCCGACCCGAGGGCCAGGCTCATCGACGCGGGGGCACGCCCCACCGACCCCGTGGGATGCCCCATCACCAAGGAGACGAACCAGTTCCATGACTGCACAGATCCTCGACGGCAAGGCCACCGCCAAGGCCATCAAGTCCGAGCTCGCCGAGCGGGTCGCCGCTCTGATCGACGCCGGCCACCCCCAGCCCGGGCTGGCCACCGTGCTGGTGGGGGACGACCCCGGCAGCGCCGCCTACGTGCGCGGAAAGCACCGCGACAGCCAGCAGGTGGGCATGAACTCCATCCAGAAGCACCTGCCCGCCGATGCCGACCAGGAGCAGATCGAAGCCGTCGTGGACGAGCTGAACGCCGATCCGGCCTGCACCGGCTACATCGTCCAGCTGCCCCTGCCCGGGCACATCGACACCGACGCGGTGCTCGAGCGGATGGACCCTGCCAAGGACGCCGATGGGCTGCACCCGATGAACCTGGGGCGCCTGGTGCTCAACGCCAAGGGGGACATCCACACCCCACTGCCCTGCACCCCGCGCGCGGTCATCGAGCTGCTGGAACGCCACGGGATCGAACTGGACGGAAAGGACGTGGTGGTGGTGGGGCGCGGCGTCACCGTGGGCCGCTCCATCGGGGCACTCATGACCCGCCGGGCGATCAACGCGACCGTCACCCTCACCCACACCGGGACCCGCGACCTGCCCTCCCATCTGCGTCGGGCAGACGTCATCGTGGCCGCGGCCGGCACCGCGCACCTGGTGCGCCCAAAGGACGTCAAGCCGGGCGCGGTCGTGCTGGATGTGGGCGTGTCCCGTCAGGAGGACGAGGACACCGGCAAGGCCCGCCTGGTGGGCGATGTCGATCCCCGCGTGGCCGAGGTGGCCTCCTGGATCTCGCCGAACCCCGGCGGTGTGGGCCCGATGACACGAGCCCTGCTGGTCAAGAACGTGGTGGAGATGGCCGAGCACGCAGCCGGGATCGAGCACAGCGCACAGGGTTGAGCGGCCCGCTCCCGCCCGGTGAGCTCCCCTACCACCGAGCCGGCCGAGCACGGTCCGACCCGGCCCCAGGGGCGTCGCCGGGCCGGCTCCGGTGCCTCCCGGTTCGACCGGGGGCGCGCCACACGGCGATACTGGGGCCATGACCTTCACCCTCGCCACCGTCAACGTCAACGGCCTGCGAGCGGCCGCCCGCAAGGGCATGGCCGACTGGCTCGCCGACACCACCGCCGATGTGATCACCCTGCAGGAGGTGCGTGCACCCGACGAGCTGATCGCAGATCTCGTCGGCGAGGGCTGGAGCATCGTGGGGGAGGCCTCCCAGCTCAAGGGACGCGCCGGCGTCGCGATCGCTGCGCGCACGGAGCTGAAGCGGATCGACCTCGACGACGTGCGCCGCGGGCTCCCGGGTCTCGAGGGCGACTCCCACACGGGGCGCTGGCTCGAGGCGGACCTCGAGGATCGGCTCGACGACGGCAGGGAGCTCACCGTGATCTCCTGCTACATGCACTCGGGCAACACCGAGAAGCCGCAGACCATGACGGACAAGTACGCGTTCCTGGACGTCATGCTCGAGCGGCTCGACCAGCTGCGGGCCGACGGGCGTCACGTCGTGCTCACCGGGGACATCAACATCGCCCACCGCGAGGTGGACATCAAGAACTGGAAGGGCAACCTGAAGTCCGCAGGCTTCCTGCCCCAGGAGCGCGCCTATCTGGACCGGCTGCTGGTCGAGGGCGACTGGGTGGACGTGCATCGCGCCCTCGCCGGTGAGGGGCCCGGCCCCTACACCTGGTGGTCCCAGCGCGGGAAGGCCTACGACAACGACTCCGGCTGGCGCATCGACTACCAGATCGCCACTGCGGACCTCGCAGCACGCGCCACCTCCGCCCAGGTGGATCGAGCACCCAGCTACGACACTCGCTGGTCCGATCATGCCCCGCTGGTGGTCACCTACTCCTGAGGCCCTCGGCCCCACGCAGAACGCCCCTCACGATCCGGCAGCGGACCATGAGGGGCTTTCTGCCCAGTGCTGGGAGTTCAGATGCGCCCGCGGATCACGGCCTGCTTGACCTCCGCGATGGCCTTGGTGACCTCGATGCCGCGCGGGCAGGCCTCCGAGCAGTTGAAGGTGGTGCGGCAGCGCCACACGCCCTCGCGCGAGTTCAGGATCTCCAGCCGCTGCTCGCCGGCATCGTCACGCGAGTCGAAGATGAACCGGTGCGCGTTGACGATCGCGGCGGGACCGAAGTACTGGCCGTCGGTCCAGAACACCGGGCACGAGGAGGTGCAGGCGGCACACAGGATGCACTTGGTGGTGTCGTCGAACCGCTCGCGCTGCTCAGCGGACTGCAGGCGCTCACGACTGGGCTCCTGCCCCTTGGCGACCAGGAACGGCATCACCTCGCGGTAGGAGTCGAAGAACGGCTCCATGTCCACGATGAGGTCCTTCTCCACCGGCAGGCCCTTGATGGGCTCGATGGTGATGGGCTTGTCGATGTCCAGGTCCTTCAGCAGGGTCTTGCAGGCCAGGCGATTGCGGCCGTTGATCCGCATGGCGTCGGACCCGCAGATCCCGTGCGCGCAGGAGCGACGGAAGGACAGGGAGCCGTCCAGGTGCCACTTGATCTCGTGCAGGGCGTCCAGCACGCGATCGGTGCCGTGCATGGTGACGGTGAAGTCCTGCCAGTGAGTACCCTTCTCGCCCTCGGGATCGAAACGGGCGATCCGCAGGGTGACCTCGAAGGAAGGGATCTCGCCGGCGCTGGACTCGGGAGAGGTGGCCTGGGGCTTGTCGGCGACGACTGACATCAGAACGTGCGCTCCTTCGGCTCGTAGCGGGTGATCACGACGGGCTTGGTGCCCAGACGGATCTGGGTGCCCTCGGTGCCCTCCTCACCCTCCAGGGTGCGGTAGGCCATCGTGTGGTGCAGGAAGTTGGCGTCGTCGCGCTTCTCGAAGTCCTCGCGGAAGTGACCGCCGCGGGACTCCCTGCGGTACAGGGCGCCGAGCGCGACGACCTCGGCGAGGTCCAGCAGGAAGCCGAGCTCGACGGCCTCCAGCAGGTCCAGGTTGTAGCGCTTGCCCTTGTCCTGCACGGCGACGGTCGCGTAACGCTCCTTCAGCACGGCGATGTCGGCCAGGGCCTTGCGGCAGGTCTCGTCGGTGCGGAACACCTGGACGTTGGCGTCCATGGTCTCCTGCAGGTCGCGACGGATGTCGGCGATGCGATCCTCCGTGGCGGGGCGATCCCGCAGCCGCTCCAGCAGCTCCACCGTGGGGGTCTCCACGCCGTCGGCCAGCTCGGGCAGCTCCACCGTGGCGGCGTGCTCGGCGGCAGCGATGCCGGCGCGGCGGCCGAACACGTTGATGTCCAGCAGGGAGTTGGTGCCCAGGCGGTTGCCGCCGTGCACGGACACGCACGCCACCTCGCCGGCTGCGTACAGGCCGGGGATGGTGTCCACCTCGTTGCGCAGCACCTCGCCGCGGATGTTGGTGGGGATGCCGCCCATCGCGTAGTGCGCGGTGGGATACACCGGGACGGGCTCGGTGTACGGCTCCACGCCCAGGTAGGTGCGGGCGAACTCGGTGATGTCCGGGAGCTTCGCGTCGATGTGCGCGGGCTCGAGGTGGGTGAGGTCCAGGTACACGTAGTCCTTGTTGGGGCCGGCACCGCGGCCCTCGCGCACCTCGTTGGCCATGGCACGGGCCACCACGTCGCGCGGCGCGAGATCCTTCAGGGTGGGAGCGTAGCGCTCCATGAAGCGCTCCATCTCACTGTTGCGCAGGATGCCGCCCTCGCCACGGGCCGCCTCCGAGAGCAGGATGCCCAGACCGGCCAGACCGGTGGGGTGGAACTGGAAGAACTCCATGTCCTCCAGGGGGATGCCCCGGCGCAGCGCCATGGCCGGGCCGTCACCGGTGAGGGTGTGGGCGTTGGAGGTGGTCTTGAAGATCTTGCCGAAGCCACCGGAGGCGAACACCACGGACTTCGCGCGGAACACGTGGATCTCCCCGGTGGCCAGCTCATAGGTGACCACGCCGGCGGCGCGAACGTCGTCGTCGGTGCGCGGGTCGCCGGTCATCAGGATGTCCAGCACGTAGTACTCGTTGAAGAACTCCACCTGCTGCTTGACGCAGTTCTGGTA
This sequence comes from Brachybacterium sp. p3-SID1565, assembly GCF_025143785.1. Lineage (NCBI taxonomy): Bacteria > Bacillati > Actinomycetota > Actinomycetes > Micrococcales > Dermabacteraceae > Brachybacterium > Brachybacterium sp. p3-SID1565. The sequence continues at coordinate 5,699 of NZ_JAMBDS010000059.1, read as the reverse complement.
GAGGGTCTGCAGGATCATGTGCCCGGTGCGGTCGGCCGCGTAGCAGGCGCGGCGCACAGGAGCCTCGCCGTGCTCACGCGTGTGACCGCCGAAGCGGCGCTGATCGATGCGGCCCTCGGGGGTGCGGTTGAACGGCAGCCCCATCTTCTCCAGGTCCAGCACCGCATCGATGGCCTCCTTGGCCATCACCTCGGCGGCGTCCTGGTCGACCAGGTAGTCGCCGCCCTTGACGGTGTCGTAGGTGTGCCACTCCCAGTTGTCCTCCTCGACGTTGGCGAGAGCGGCGCACATGCCGCCCTGGGCGGCGCCGGTGTGGGACCGGGTGGGGTACAGCTTGGTGACCACGGCGGTGCGGGCGCGCTTGGAGGACTCCAGGGCGGCGCGCATGCCGGCGCCGCCGGCGCCGACGATCACCACGTCGTAGCTATGGGTCTGCATGGGGGTCAGTGCTCCGTTTCGATCACGACAGGAGAAGGAGTGCAGGGGGGGTGGTGCGCCGGGCGGGCGCGCTCAGCCCTCGCAGAGGGAGGGAAGCAGGGACGGATCGGCACCCACGGGGCACGGATCGAAGGTGAAGACCACCAGGGTTCCCAGCACGATGGTGAGCACCACCGCGAAGTACAGCAGGCCCTTGAGCACCAGGCGCAGCGTGGAGCCGCGCGCATAGTCGTTGATGATGGTGCGCACGCCGTTGCCGCCGTGGATGAGTCCCAGCCAGAGCATCAGCAGGTCCCACACCTGCCAGAACGGGGAGGCCCACTTGCCGGCGACGAACGCGAAGTCGATGCCCTTGACGCCCTCGCCGAGCCAGAGGTTCACGAACAGGTGACCGAACACCAGGATGACCAGCAGCACGCCGGAGACCCGCATGAACAGCCAGGACAGCATCTCCGTGTTGATCCCGCGCTGGCCGGTGCGGCGGTACCGGGTGGAGGGATCCGGGATCTGGGTGGTGGACTGTGCAGTCATCTCAGCCTCCGAACATGTGCATCAGGTGGCGGGGGACGAAGCCGATCATCAGCAGCGCCCACACCGCGACGACACCCCAGAACAGTGCGCGCTGGTGGCGGGTGCCCTGGGACCAGAAGTCCACCAGGATGATCCGCAGGCCGTTGAGCGCGTGGAAAAGCACAGCCGCGACCAGACCGATCTCGCCGAGGCCGAACACCACGGACTTGTAGTGGCCGATCACCTCGTTGTAGGCCTCGGGGGAGACGCGCACCAGTGCTGTGTCCAGGACGTGCACGAGCAGGAACAGGAAGATGAGCATTCCCGAGATGCGGTGCGCGACCCAGGACCACATGCCCTCGCGGCCGCGATAGAGCGTCCCGGACTGGGCTGATGCCACAAGGTCCTCCAGAAACGACGGGATGGGGCCGAGGGGAAGGATGCACTGCCGCGACGCGAGCCTCGCGAGAACCGGGTGCCGGAGCGAGTCCGTGACCGGCCCGCGCTGACTGTGCGCGCCCGAGCGGACGAGCACGTCACGACACGGCGACATCATCATCGCCCCCGACAGGGGCCCGGCCAGCCTAGCACTTGGACGTGCAGGTCCGTGCGCGCCTGCCGGGGTCTGAGAGGTCCGCCGGGGCCTGGGTACGCTGTCGCCATGTCCGATATGCCCTTCGTTCCCGTGATCCCCGCCGGTGGCGCCGGAACACGGCTGTGGCCGCTGTCGCGCAGCACGCATCCGAAGTTCCTGCTGGACCTCACCGGCAGTGGCTCCTCCCTGCTGCAGCAGACCCTCGCACGGCTGACGCCCCTGGCGGACCGACCGCCCGTCATCGTGACCGGGAGTGGGCACGCGCACGCCGTCCAGCAGCAGGTCGCGGAGGCGGGGGCGACGGCCCGGGTGCTGACCGAGCCCACCCCGCGCAATTCGATGCCGGCGATAGCGCTGGCCGCAGCCGTGGTGGAGCGCGAGGAGCCGACGGCTGTGATCGGCTCCTTCGCCGCCGACCACCTGATCGCGGACACCCAGGGCTTCGCCGAGAGCGTCCGCGCCGCCCGACGAGCCGCTGAGCTGGGCCACCTGGTCACCCTCGGCATCCAGCCCACCCATCCCGCCACGGGGTTCGGCTACATCGAACAGGCCCCGGCATCGGATGGCCACGGGGCCGAGGGCGGCGGAGCCGGCGACCCCGCCCAGCGTCAGCTGCGTGCCGCGGGCGCCCGCCCGGTCGTCCGCTTCGTGGAGAAGCCGGACGCCGCCCTCGCCGAGGAGTTCCTGACCACCGGCAGGTTCCTGTGGAACGCAGGCATGTTCATCGTCGGGGCGGGGGTGCTGCTCGATGCCCTGGCCGAACAGATCCCCCCTCTCGCCGCCGGAGTCCGCTCGATCGCCGCCGCCCGCGGCACCGCGCAGGAGCGGGAGGTGATGGAGCGCCTCTGGCCCACGCTCACCAGCATCGCCATCGACCACGCGCTGGCCGAGCCCCTCGCGGCGGCCGGCAGGGTCGCCGTCGTGCCTGCCTCCTTCGACTGGGACGACGTCGGCGACTTCGCCGCCCTCGCCCTTCAGCTGCGTGCCCGCGCGGGCACGAGGGCGGAAGTCGGCGTGCGCCGCGACGGGTCCGATGTCCAGGTGCTGGGCACCGCACGGGTCGATGCCGTCGACTCCCGGGCCACGGTGTACGGTGCCACCCATCGCCACGTCGCCCTGGTCGGGCTGGACGGGGTCAGCGTCGTCGACACCGAGGACGTGCTGCTCGTCCTCGCCGACGATCACGCCCAGGATCTGGGCACCCTGGTGGGCCGACTGCCCCAGGCAGGCCTGGACCATCTGCGCTGATCGCCGACGGCGACCCGCCCGGAGCAGCGACTGCATCCCCGATCCGGGACGACATGGCCGGGACATGACAGCAGCAACGGACGAAGGACAGCACAGGTGGATCAGCCGCTGGTGATCGCAGCCACCGGGACGACAGCATCGGTCGCCCCCGCGCAGGGACGCACGGGGGAGGGGCTGCTGGGTCCGGACGGCCTGCTCCACCGCACGATCGTCGAACGATCCCGGCAGCTGCGCGACATCCGCCGCCATCTGCACCGCCACCCCGAGCTGTCCCATGAGGAGCACCGCACCACCGACTACGTGGTCCAGCAGCTGCAGGCCCTGGGGCTCGAGCCGAAGCGGATGCCCCGCACCGGTGCGGTGTGCGACATCCCGGGCTCCGATCCCGATCTGAAGCCCGTCGCGCTGCGAGCCGACATGGACGCCCTGGGGATCCCGGAGCTGTCCACCGTGTCCTACCGCTCCACGGTCGAGGGAGTCTCCCACGCCTGCGGCCATGACGTGCACATGAGCGCCGTGATCGGTGCCGCGCACGCACTGGTCCGGGTCGCCGAGGAGGGCGCCCTGCGGCGCGGGGTGCGCCTGGTGTTCCAGCCCTCGGAGGAGAAGCACCCCTGCGGAGCGCTCGAGCTGATCGGTGAGGGCGTGGTCGATGACGTCGACTCGATCTTCGCCCTGCACTGCGACCCCGGGGTCGATGTGGGCCACGTCGGCCTGAAGTCGGGACCCATCACCTCCGCCACTGATCCCGTGCGAATCCAGGTGCGCGGAGCCGGCGGGCACACCTCCCGGCCTCACCTCACCCAGGACCTGGTCTACGCCCTGGGATCGATCGCGACCCAGCTGCCGGCGGCACTGAGCCGGCGCATGGACCCCCGTTCTGGGGTCAACCTCACCTGGGGAAGCATCCACGCCGGTTCGGCCTTCAACGCGATCCCGAGCTCGGGCACCCTGGAGGGGACGTTGCGCTGCCTGGACCACGACGCCTGGGACCGTGCCGAGGACCTGCTCGAGGAGGTCCTGGCCGCTCTGGTGCGTCCCTGGGGGGTCGAGGCCCGGGTGACCCATGATCGCGGGGTGCCCCCGGTGTCCAACTCCCCGCACAGCGTCGAGGTGCTCTCCGCCGCCGTGACCGGCGTGCTGGGGAGGCAGAACCTCGACCCGACGGCGCAGTCCCTGGGCGGTGAGGACTTCGCCTGGTACCTGGAGAAGGTGCCCGGGGCCCTGGCACGCCTGGGCACGCGCACCCCCGGCGGCCGCACCTACGACCTCCACATGGGCGATCTGATGATCGACGAGCGGGCGATCGACATCGGCGCCGAGGTGCTCGCCGCCGCCTGCCTGCTGCGCGACGCCCACGCCGCCTGACCGCGGATCGGAGCCCCCGCGCCCCGGCATTCCCGCGACCCGGGCCCATCGACTGGCGCACACTGCCGACTCCGCCTGTGATCTGCCTCTCGGCCGTCATCGGCGGTGTGCTGCGGATTCGTGTTCGCACGCAGTTAACGTGCCTGTCATGTGCGCGTCGATTTCATAACGGTTCATGTCGATGGGTCGTCGGTCCGTACACGGGACGCCGGTCCCGGATACCCTGCAGTGGACCGCTGACGCTCAGGCCGCCCACCATGCGGACCCGTCCGGTCCCTGTCCACATCCTCCTGCTCGTCACACCGGAGATCCTTCATGAAGAACCTCTCGCGCGCGCTCGCCCTCGGCGGCGCCGGAATCCTCACCCTTGCCGCGTGCGGCACCGCTCCCGAGGCCGGTGGCGGCAACGGCGGTGGCGGCGGCAGCGACGCCGGCGGTGCCGGCAGCGACTACAAGGCCTGCATGGTCTCCGACTCCGGCGGCTGGGACGACAAGTCCTTCAACGAGTCCAGCTACAACGGCCTGATGGCCGCAGAGGAGGAGCTCGGCATCCAGACCCAGACCGCTGAGTCCACCGCCGTCTCCGAGTTCGAGCCCAACATCAACAACCTCGTCTCCTCGGACTGCAACCTGATCTTCACCGTGGGCTTCCTGCTGGCCCCGGCCACCGGCAACGCCGCCCAGGCCAACGAGGACATCGACTTCGCGATCGTGGACTCCACCGCGCAGGACGCCGACGGCAACCCGATCGAGCTGGACAACGTCAAGCCCATCGAGTTCAACACCGCCGAGGCCGCGTTCCTGGCCGGCTATCTCGCCGCCGGCATGACCGAGACCGGCAAGGTCGCCACCTACGGCGGCATGGACATCCCCACCGTCACCATCTTCATGGACGGCTACGTGGACGGCGTGGCCCACTACAACGAGACCCACGGCACGAACGTCGAGGTGCTCGGCTGGAACAAGGATTCCCAGTCCGGCTCCATCGTCGCCTCCTTCGAGGACCAGTCCAAGGGCAAGGCCGTCTCCGACGAGTTCTACAACGCCGGCGCGGACATCGTCATGCCGGTGGCAGGCCCCGTGGGCGCCGGCACCCTGGCCTCCGCCAAGGAGGGCGAGGGCCGCATGGTGATCTGGGTCGACGCCGATGGCTACGAGACCAACTCCTCCGACGCCGAGGCGCAGAGCGTGATCCTCACTTCCGTGATGAAGCTGATGGGCGAGGCCGTGCAGGACGTGGCCGCCGAGGGCTCCGAGGGCTCCTTCGAGAACTCCCCGTACGTGGGCACCCTGGAGAACGGTGGTGTGGGCCTGGCCCCGTTCCACGACTTCGAGGACAAGGTCCCCGAGGAGCTGAAGGGTGAGCTGGACACCCTCACGCAGGAGATCATCGACGGCACCGTGACCGTCGAGTCCGAGGCTGCTCCCAAGGAGTCCTGACCCCTACCCGCGTGACGCGGCTCCGCCTCCGGGAGGGGCCGCGCCCCCCCGCCCCCCCCGCCCCCCCTGAGCCTGAGGGGAGCTGAGCTCGACCCGCGGG
>NZ_JAMBDS010000058.1:0-17660 GCF_025143785.1 Brachybacterium sp. p3-SID1565 | reverse complement strand
TGACCGGGCTTGAACCGGCGACCTCCGCCGTGACAGGGCGGCACTCTAACCAACTGAGCTACAGGGCCTGACCGTCGATCCTGATCCCCACCGCAGTGGTTCTCGCCGATCGACCTGGACAACTCTACCGGAGGTTTCGGGGGCTCGTGCACACTTCGGCTGTGAGCCGCCTCGCACCTCTCGACTCCGGTGCCGACGACGGACTCACGCCTGCTCTCAGGCCCAGCCGAGCTCGTGGAGCCTCGCATCGCTGATGCCGAAGAGGTGGCCCAGTTCGTGCAGCACCGTCACCGCGATCTGCTCCACCAGCTCCTCGCGGGTGGCGCTCACGCGCTGCAGGGGACCGCGGTAGATCAGGATCCTGTCCGGCTGCGCGTACCCGTCGAACACACTGCGGTGGTCCAGGGGGATCCCCTCGTACAGTCCCAGCAGCTCGGTGCCGTCCGGCTGCGGATCCGGCTCCTCCTCCACCAGGATCACGACGTTGGAGCGAGCGATGGCCTCCGCGATCTCCTCGGGCAGGGAGTCCAGGGCGTCATCCACCGCCTCCTCGAACTCGCTGCGACTGATGCGGACCATGCCACCATCGAACCACGGTCGCCGGATCGCGGCGGTGTCGGATGCGCCGCACCTGCCCCGTGCCCGTTCGCGCAGGCGGAGGCGCGGCAGGTATGCTTCCCGGCGGGCATTCTGTGCCCAGGGCCCCCATCGTCTAGTGGCCCAGGACACCGGCCTTTCACGCCGGCGACACGGGTTCGAATCCCGTTGGGGGTACTGCGCTCCGCCTCAGAGGGGAGGCTGATCGATGCCGGTCAGCCCGGCCTTGTGGGCGATGATCGCGATCTGCACCCGATTGGTGCAGTCCAGCTTGGCGAAGATCTTCGAGACGTGCGCCTTCACCGTGGCCTCGCTCATGAACAGCCGCATCCCGATCTGGGTGTTGGACAGCCCTGCCCCCACCGCACCGAGCACTTCGGTCTCCCTCTCGGTGAGCAGTTCCAGGCCCGGGTGCGTGTCCTGCCGGGTGCCGGGGTTCGCGTCGGAGAAGTGGGAGAGCATCCGCCGGGTCACGGCGGGGGAGAGCATCGCGTCCCCCGCGGCCACCACGTGCACCGCTCGGATCAGGTCCTGGGGCGGGGTGTCCTTGAGCAGGAACCCGCTGGCGCCTGCCTCGAGCGCCCGGAACACGTACTCGTCCATGTCGAACGTGGTGAGCATGATGATGCGGGGGGCACGGGGCAGCGCCGAGACCGCTTTGGTGGCGGCGATTCCGTCGAGCCCGGGCATCCGTACGTCCATCAGCAGGACATCGGGCCGGTGCTTCTGCACCAGCGGGACGGCCTCGGAGCCGTCGCCCGCCTGCCCCACCACCTCGATGCCCGGATCCGCGCCCAGGATCATCGCCAGTCCCGCTCGCACCAGGGAGTCGTCGTCGACCAGCCCCACGCGTGTCACGCCGTCGCCGGCCATGGGATCACCGCCTTCACTTCGAAACGTCCGTCATCGGTGGGGCCCGAGGCGATCGTCCCCCCGGCGTGCAGCACGCGGGTCTCGATGCCCGACAGCCCCATCCGCGCCCCCGGGAGGTCCGTGGTGAACCCCACGGGAAGAACATTACTGACCTCGATCACCAGGTCGGTCCCAGGCTCGCCGATCAGGGCCACCCGGGCCTTGGTGTGCCGGGCATGCTTGTGGATGTTGGTCAGGCCCTCCTGCACCACGCGATAGGCGGTGCGCGCCATCTGGTCCGGCACCGGGTCGTCGATGAAGTCGAACAGCTCGATGGAGATCCCCGCCGACTGCGAGGTCACCACCAGCTCGCGCACGTCGTCCCAGGTGGGCTGGGGCGCCAGCGGTGCCCCCTCGTCCTCGCTGCGCAGCACCCCCAGCACCTCCCGCAGCTCCGAGAGGGCCGTGGTGGCCGTCTGCCGGATCAGCCCCACGGATTCGACCACCTGCTCCCGCTCCAGGTGGGGGTTCACCTCCAGGGCACCCGCCTGCAGGGCCACCAGCGAGATCTTGTGGGCCACGATGTCGTGCATCTCGCGGGCGATGCGGGTGCGCTCGGCCCGACGCGCCTGGTCCTGGGCCTCGGCGCGACCCTGCTCCGCCTCCTCCGCGCGGCGGCGGAGCTGTGCCATCAGCTGCCGGCGGGTCTGGGTGTACATCCCGATCGCCACGGTCGAGGCCACCAGGAAGAAGACCAGGGCGATCGCCTGCCCGATGCGCTCGGGCAGCAGGTCCGGGTAGGCGGGCACCACCGTGACCGCCACCGCCAGCAGCCCCACCAGCACCGTCATCAGCCGGCTGCTGCTGCGCGTGGCGAAGCAGTAGGTGGCGATGATCAGGATGGAAAGGGAGGCGACCACGGCGGTCAGCAGGATCAGCAGCGGCAGCAGCCAGCGCCAGTGCCGGTGCCGGGCCATCAGCAGCGAACCGACCACCGCGATACCCACCGCCTGGGCGAGACGCCACGGGTCCCCGTCGGCGACCAGCGCCGTGAAGATCGAGTCGGCCGCGACGGCCAGCAGGATCAGTGCCTCCTGCCATCGGTGCCTCAGCGGCCGTCCCTGGTCATCCACGCGGTCACTGTATCCAGGTGACCACCCGGCCAGGGGTCGACCTTCGGCCCGGCGGCCGTGTCCAAGGTCGCGGGTGCGGGGTCGCGAGGCGACGACGAACGTCTGGCCCGCACGATCCTGCGGGCGGTTCCGGCGCCGCCCCTGCTCGGAAGAAGGTGGAGGCATCTCCCGAGAAGCATCCTCCAAGCGCTCCTACCAGGCAGGACGGTCCATCATGAACCACCGAACGATCACAGCTGACACCGGGGGCACACCGATCGAGGTGCGCGGGGTGACCAAGCGCTACGGCACCCGTGCCGTCGTCGACGACCTCTCCTTCACCTGCGCGCCCGGCACCGTGACCGGGTTCCTCGGCCCCAACGGGGCCGGTAAGTCCACCACCTTGCGGATCCTCACCTCCCTGGCGGCGGCCGACGCCGGTCAGGCCCTCATCGGCAGCCGTCGCTACAGCGACCTCACCGATCCCGCGCGCACCATCGGCGTGATGCTCGACGCGACCGCGCTGGGACGCGGACGCACCGGGCTGGAGACCCTCCGGCTCGCCGAGCGCACCCTGCGGATGCCCGCCGGGCGCGCCCAGGAGGTGCTCGAGCTGGTGGGCCTGGCCGACGCCGCACGCAAGCGCGTGGGCGGCTACTCGTACGGCATGCGCCAGCGGCTCGGCATCGGTGTCGCCCTCATGGGGGACCCGAAGGTGCTGGTCCTGGACGAGCCCGCCAATGGACTGGACCCGGAGGGCATCCGGTGGATGCGGCGACTGCTGCGCACCTTCGCCGATTCCGGCGGCACCGTGCTGCTGTCCAGCCACCAACTGCGCGAGGTGCAGGCCACCGTGGACCGCCTGGTGGTCATCGACCAGGGGCGTCTGGTGCGCGAGGGCACCCTCGAGGAGATCACCACCGCCCGCGGCACCCGCGTCGGCGCCGAGCACACGCAGACGCTGCTGGCCGCCCTGCAGAGCGAGTCCGTGCCCCACACCGCCCGTGCCGACGGCCTGGTCGACGTGGAGCTGGCCGCGGCCGACATGGGCCGCCTGGCCCTGCGCGAGCAGATCGTGCTGACCTCGCTCGGCCCGGCTGATGCCGGCGGGCTCGAGGAGTTCTTCTTCTCCCTCACCGGCACAACCCCGTCCGACACCACAGCGGCCGAGCGCGGCCCGGCCACGATCGCCTGAGGAGACCCGCCATGAGACCCGACATCGACATCCGCAGCTACCTCGACACGCGCTCCGGGCTGGCGGTGGTGATCCTCTCCTCGCTCGCCGTGCTCGCGATCGCCCTGCTGGGCGGCCTGCTGCAGGGAGCGCTGATACCCGAGGCACCCGTGGACGTGGAGCTCACCATGCTTGCCGTGTCACTGCCGCTCACGCTGATCATCCCGGTGATCGCCGTGATGATGACCGCCGGGGAATGGAGCGACCGCTCCATCCAGGTGACCCAGCTCCAGCGACCCTCGCGCCTGACGGTGCTGGCCTCGAAGCTGCTGTCCACCGTGCTGGTGGTCGCCGTGGTCATCGCCGCCTCGGTGCTGCTGTCCGTGCTGGCCACCTGGATCGGGGGCGGGCTGATCGGGGAGGGCGCCGACTTCACCGCCGTGGACCGGGTGATGACCACTCACGTCACGGCGCTGCTGGCCACGCTCGCGTTCTCACTGGCCATGGGGGTGCTCACCCAGTCCACCGTGATGGGTCTGCTGGCGGCGATCGGCTTCCCCTTCATCATCGGCACCGCCCGCCAGATCGCGATGCTGGCCGGATCCGAGACCCTCGACGGGGTGCTGCGGGCACTGGACCTGCAGGCCGCCGCCACCGTTCTCGGGGACGGCCAGGCCGAGGCCTTCGATGTGCTGCCCCTGCTGATCCTGGTGGTGCTGCCCCTGGGCCTGGGGGCCTGGAGATGGAGCCGCCGCGAGATCGGATGAACGACCGACCCGATGAGCATCCCGGCGCCGAGCACGACCCGCCACCTAGGATGAGCGGGGCGGCCCGGCACCCCCGGGCAGCCCCGGACCGTCGCCCTCCGCAGTCGGCGGCGCCCCTCGCGCTCGCCGTGAGAACGAACGACCGTCCCGCACCCCGCGGGAACGCCCGACCCAGGAGTACTGATGCGTCTCGGATCCCCGACCCGCCGCTCACCGGCCCGTCGCCACTTCGCTCGGCTCGCGGCCGCCTCCGCCGCCGCCGTGCTCGTCGTGACAGGCTGCGTGCCGCAGGACGGGCAGGATCCGGAGCAGACCACGGGGGCCGGCCAGAGCGACGGCGGAGGCCAGGGTGGCGGCAATGGCAGCGGCGACGACGGCAGCGGCGAGGCCCCGGCGCTCGCCGACCTGGGGACCTCCGCCGCGCAGGACCTGCCCACCGATCCGGCCGAGGACCCGGACTACGCCGCCTACTACGAGCAGGACATCGCCTGGGGGCCGTGCCAGGACGTGGAGGGCGGCGAGGAGCTGGAGTGCGGCACCCTCACGGTGCCGATGGTGTGGAACGACCCCTCGGCCGGGGACATCGAGCTGGCGCTCGCCAAGCACGGGGCCACCGGTGAGCCCACCGGCTCCCTGGTGGTGAACCCCGGCGGCCCCGGCGGTTCGGGTGTGGACTTCACTGCCTCCGCCCCGTTCATCTTCTCCCGTGAGGTCACCGCCGCCTACGACATCGTGGGCTTCGACCCCCGGGGCGTGGCCCGCTCCGAGGGCATCGAGTGCCTCACCGACGAGGAGACCGACGAGTACCTCGCGACCACCGGGGACCCGGCCGCGGGCGCCGAGGAGAACCTGCAGCAGGGCCTGGACTGGATGGCCCGGATCGCCGAGGGCTGTCAGCAGGACTCGGGAGAGCTGCTGCCCTACCTCGACACGTACTCCGCCGCCCGGGACATGGACGTGCTGCGCGCCGCACTGGACTCCGAGCAGCTGGACTACTTCGGCTACTCCTACGGCACCTACCTCGGTGCCACCTACGCTGATCTCTACCCGCAGCGCGTGGGCCGGTTCGTGCTGGACGCCGCCCTGGACCCCTCCTCGACGCTCGATGAGATCTCCGCCGGGCAGGCCGAGGGCTTCGAGAAGGCCACCGAGGCCTTCCTCGCAGACTGCCTGGCCCAGGGGGAGGCCTGCCCCTTCAAGGGCGAGGTGGCCGATGCCAAGCAGCAGCTGCACAGCTTCTTCGACTCCGTGGACGCCGAGCCCCTCGAGACCGCGGACCCGCAGCGACCCCTGACCGGCTCCCTGGCCCGCTCGGCCGTGCTGCTGCTGATGTACGAGGACGGGTTCTGGCCCACGGGCCGCGATGCGCTCGCGATGGCCATGCAGGGAGACGGCACGGCTCTGCTCACGATCGCGGATCTCTCCTCCGAACGTCAGGACGACGGCAGCTACAAGGGCAACGGCATGGTCGCGATCAATGCGATCAACTGCCTGGACCACCCGGGAGTCGCCGATGAGGACTGGCAGGCCGAGGAGGCCGAGCGGCTGGCCGAGGAGTTCCCCACCTTCGGGCCCGGCATGGGGTACGGCGCCACCGTGTGCGGGCAGTGGCCCGTGCCGCCGCTGAGAGAACCCGCACCGGTCAGCGCGGAGGGCGCCGGGACCATCGTGGTCATCGGGACCACCGGGGACCCGGCAACGCCCTACGAATGGTCGCAGAGTCTCGCCGAGCAGCTCGACGATGCGGTGCTGCTGACCTTCGAGGGCGATGGGCACACGGCCTACGGACGCTCGGGCGGCTGCATAGAGCAGGCGGTGGATCCGTACCTGCTGGAGGGCACGGTGCCGGAGGACGGGCTCACCTGCTCCTCCGGCGGCTGAGAAGGTGCGATGAAGCGCACGCCGCGCGGCTTTGCGCGGCCCCGAGCCGGTCCCATAGAGTGGTCCGGTCCGCCATGCGCCCAGGCAGCACGATCACGCTGATCGTCGTGGCCCGTGCGAACGGTGGGTGTGCCGCCTTAGCTCAGTCGGTAGAGCGATTCACTCGTAATGAATAGGTCGCGAGTTCGATTCTCGCAGGCGGCTCCGGAGTCGAAGAACCCTCTCACCAGCGCGGTGAGGGGGTTCTTCGTCATCGGGTGGTCTCGGGATCAGGTGGCCTGGGGTTCGTGCGGCACTGGGGGAGTGGCGAGCCCCCGCTCGAAGGCCGTCAGTGCGACCTGCAGGCGGGAGGTGCAACCCAGCTTCGCCATCAGGGAGGAGACATGGGTCTTTACCGTGGACTCCGACAGCGCGAGGCGATCGGCGATCCCCGCGTTGGACTCCGCCTGGCACAGCAGGGTGAGCACGTCCTGCTCGCGATCGGTGAGCCCCAGCTCTGCGATCGCCTCGGCATCCACGTGGCCACCGGGGCCGCCCTCGCGCGCCTGATCGCCGGCGATCTGGTGCGCCAGCTCCGGGGTGATCACCGTGACGGCATTGGCCGCCGCCGCTCTGACGGCCGCCACCAGGGCGGAGGCGGCCGTGGTCTTGAGCAGGAACCCGCTGGCCCCGGCCGCGAGCGCGGCGCGCAGGTGCTCGTCGGTGCCGAACGTGGTCAGCACCAGCACCGCTGTGCGCGGATGGCGCTCCCGCACCTGTCCCGTGGCCTCCAGGCCGTTCTGCCCGGGCAGCGCGATGTCCATCAGCACCACGTCAGGGGCGTGGTCGTCCAACTGCGCCAGTGCCTCCTCCGCGCAGTCCACCGTCGCGACCACGGACAGATCGCTCTCCCGGTCCAGGTACGCAGCCAGCGCCGCACGCACGATCGGATCGTCGTCGCAGATCATCACAGTCGTCATCGAATCTTCCCATTCGTCATCGAATCTCCCCGGTGTCATCGAATCTCCCCGGTGTTATCGAATCTCCCCCGGTATGTCGATGCGGGTCAGGAAGGTCGAGCCCTCGCAGCGTGCCTCCAGGTCTCCCCCCACGGCTGCCAGTCTCTCCCTGACCCCTTCCAGGCCGACCCCGCCGCTGAGGCCGTGGCGATCGTCAGGGGCCATGCCGTTGAGCACCGCCAGTCGGAGCCCCGGCTCGGCAACGGAGGAGCCGGGCAGGGACTCGCTCATGATCGCCACCGGAGCGGCGCGGTCGCCATGGCGCACTACGTTGGCCTCCACCTCCTCCAGGCAGCGAGCGATCACCGCCACCTCACGGTCGGGCAGCGAGCTCTCGCCCTCCGAGGCCACCCGCACCGAGAACCCGGCCGCCGCCAACCGTCCGCGGAGCATCTCCAGCAGGTCCTCGACGCAGGCACCGCGGGCATGGGCGGGGCTGCCCACCTCGTGGGACCCGCGCAGCTGCTCCAGCAGCTCGCGCATCTCATCGGCCGCGCGGCGGGAGGTGCTGGAGATGCGGCGGAACTCCGCGGCCGTGCTCGGTGCCGTGTCGGGGTGCAGTGCGCCGTTCTCCGCCAGCATCACCACCTCCGTCATCGCACGGACCCCGGTGTCGTGGAGCTCACGGGCGATGGCACGGCGCTGATCGGACAGCTCGCTGAGCCGCCGAGCGCGCTCGGCGACGGATCGCTCGAACAGGCGCCGACCCCAGGTGGCCGCCACCAGTGTCCCGCCCTGCAGCACGATCCACAGCAGTAGTTCGGAGACCATGTACGCCGCCTCATCGCCCCGCACCGCGGAGATGGCCATCAGCGTGGTGACGTGCCAGACGGACATCATGATCGCGCCCAGGATCTTCCCGTGCCCGGCTGCCGAGGCGATCGCCACGATCGAGGCCAGCGAGCCGGGGCCCACGTGCGCGGGACCCGCGAACACTGCGAAGGTGAAGGTAAGGCCGATGATGGCACCGGCGATCAGGGGATTTCTCAGGCTGAGCCCACCGGCTGCTCCGAGGATCGCCGCGATCGCGATCGCCAGGACGCTCTCGCCCGCGGCAACGGGGACCGACGCCATCATCAGCACCAGGGCGAGCAGCACGGAGGCGGAGCGCCCGTGCCCGAAGGGCGCGTCCGGAGCGCCCGACGCCCCTGTCGTTCGGGACGGTTCCGCCCCCCTCACCCCGGCAGCGCCCGGCACGGTCTCGCGCTGCTCGCGAGTGATCCGGCTGGTCACCTGGTCAGACTAGACGCAGAAGGGCCCAGGGCGGAGGAACGCCGCCACGCGGGCCGAGAAGAGGCACCAGTTCGGCCACGAGCTGGGTCGCGGGAGGGGGCCAGGTGCGGGGCTGCTCAGCGGACCACTCGATGGGGCTCTCCGGGAGAAGCTCTCGGGAGGGCCTCCGGGTAGGCCTGCGTCAATGGATCCATGCGTTTTCTTGAACAAGTCCAGTAAATGACGTACGGTGGCGGCATGACCACCACCGACCGCACCACCGGCCAGGCCGCGGATCACGCCGCCGCGCTGCGTGCTGCGGGGCTGCGGGTCACAGGTCCGCGGCTGGCCACCCTGGAAGTGGTGGAGCGTCGTCCCCACGCTGATGCGGAGACCATCGCCCACGCCGTGCGTGAGCGTCTCGGGACAGTCTCGCGGCAGGCCGTGTACGACGTCCTGCATGCTCTCACCGATGCGGAGCTCCTGCGCCGCGTCCTGGTGGACGGCCGCCGCTCGCGCTACGAGCTGCACCGGCACGACAACCACCACCATCTGGTGTGCCGCAGCTGTGGCCGCCTGGAGGACGTGCCCTGCGCCGTCGGCGCCGCACCTTGCCTGATCCCGCACGACGATCTCGGCTTCGACGTCGAGGTCGCCGATGTCGTCTATCGGGGGCTGTGCTCCGCCTGTCGTGAGAGAGGCTGACCCCATCGCCGGCGCACCCGTCGGCCCGCCCGCTCCCGTACCCGTCCAGTCGTCCACCCCCTGTACGTCGCCCCGATCATCCGATCGAAACCCACCTGAGGAGAAGGAATGACCCAGTTCGATCCCACCAAGCCCTCCACCACCGAGTCCGGTGCACCGCGTCAGTCCGATGCGCACTCGCTCAGCGTGGGTGCCGACGGCCCGCTGCTGCTGCACGACGTCGCCCTGGTCGAGAAGCTGGCCCGCTTCGACCGTGAGCGGGTGCCGGAGCGCAGCCCCCACGCGAAGGGCTCCGGCGCCTTCGGCGAGTTCGAGGTCACCCAGGACGTCTCGAAGTACACCAAGGCCAAGTTCCTCCAGCCCGGCGCCAAGACCAACATGCTGGCCCGCTTCTCCACCGTGGCCGGTGAGCTCGGCTCCCCCGACACCTGGCGGGACGTGCGTGGCTTCGCGCTGAAGTTCTACACCGAGGACGGCAACTTCGACTTGGTCGGCAACAACACGCCGGTCTTCTTCGTGCGCGATCCCATGAAGTTCCCCGACTTCATCCACTCCCAGAAGCGCACCCCGGATTCGGGGCTGCGTGACAACACCATGCAGTGGGACTTCTGGACCCTGTCCCCGGAGTCCTCCCACCAGGTGACCTACCTGATGGGTGATCGTGGCCTGCCCAAGACCTGGCGCCACATGAACGGCTACTCCTCCCACACCTACATGTGGGTCAACGAGGCCGGCGAGAAGTTCTGGGTCAAGTACCACTTCCACACCGACCAGGGCATGGCCTTCCTCTCCAACGAGGAGGCCGGTCGCCTCGCCGGTGAGGACTCGGACTACCACCGCCGCGACCTGTTCAAGGCCATCGAGCGCGGTGAATACCCCTCCTGGACCATGAACGTGCAGATCATGCCCTACGAGGACGCGAAGGACTACCGCTTCAACCCCTTCGACCTCACCAAGGTGTGGCCCCACGCGGACTACCCGCTGCACGAGGTGGGCCGGTTCACCCTCAAGGAGAACCCCAAGAACCACTTCGCGCAGATCGAGCAGGCGGCCTTCAGCCCGGCCAACACCGTGCCCGGCACCGGGGTGTCCCCTGACAAGATGCTGCTGGCCCGCGTGTTCTCCTACCCGGACGCGCAGCGCCACCGCATCGGCACCAACTTCAACCAGCTGCCGGTCAACGCCCCCGTGGTCCCCATGAACTCCTACGATAAGGAGGGCAACATGGAGTACCACCACTCGGGCGACGCCCCGGTATACGCACCGAACTCCTTCGGTCGCGCCTACCAGGGCGATGACCATCAGGGTCAGGTCGACAACGGCTGGGAGGCCGACGGCACCATGGTGCGCTCGGCCTACACGCTGCACCCGGAGGACGACGACTTCGGCCAGGCCCACACCCTGGTGCGCGAGGTCTTCGACGACGCGGCGCGCGAGCGCCTGGTGGAGACGGTCTCCGGCTCGCTGAGCACGGTGCAGGAGCCGGTCCTCTCCCGTGCCTTCCAGTACTGGAAGAACATCGACCAGGAGGTGGGCGAGGCCATCGAGCGCGCCGTCAACACCCCCAAGGCCGATTCCCAGCCCGGTGGTGACCCGCTGGATGCCGAGACCCCTGCCGAGCAGGCCTGAACCCGGCTGAACAGCAAAACGACGAAGCGGCCCGTTCCCATCCGGGGGCGGGCCGCTTCGGCGGTTCGCGTCCGGGTGCGGGCCGTGCGCGCAGCGGCCGGCGCACCCCGGTCGCCCGGTCTCACACCACCAGCACCTCGCTACGGGCGGCCAGCAGCAGCTTCTGCACCGTCAGGCCCAGCAGGTGGCGCGCCAGATCGTTCTGACGGCGGATGCCGAGCACCAGCAGCTCGGCCCTCTCCTCGTCGACCACCTTCAGCAGGACGTCGGCGATGTCGTCCTCGGTGTGCTCCTGGCGCACCTGCACGCGCACGGCGGAGCGCCGCAGGCGTTCCAATGCCGTCTCGAGCTGGAGGTCGTCGGCGTGGCGGGGGTCCTCGGAGACGCCCTCGCGCACCACGTTGACCACGATCAGCGGGCCCCCGCGCTGCTCGGCGGCATCGCGCGCGGCATCCAGCGCCTTGTAGCCCACCTCGGTGGGGATGAATCCGACGACGACGGCCATCTGCTCTCCTGCGCTGCGCTGCGGTTGCGGGCGGCCCCCGCGACGACGGGTGGCCTGCATCGATACTAGGGGCAGACGGGCCGCGATGTCGGGTCGAGGGTCCGAGCCGGAGGGGCGGGCGGGGATCAGGGCTGCGGATCTCGATGGGCGACGGGGGAGCGGCGCTGCCCGGACAGCGCCTGGATCTCGTCCATGATCCGCGCGGTCATCTGACGCCGCCGGGCACCCTTGGACAGCCCGGGATCCAGATCGGAGAAGTCGATCGGCGCACCGATCCGCACCGAGATCGCGCCGCGCTCGGGAAGCAGGCGACGGGGCCGGAAGTGCGGTGTTCCCTTCAGACCCACCGGGATCACCGGGCAGCCCGACTCCAGTGCGAGCCAAGCCGCCCCCTGCTTGCCCGGATGCAGCAGGCCGTCCTTGGATCGGCCGCCCTCGGGGTAGATGCCGAACCCGTCGCCCCGGCGCAGGATCTCCAGCCCGGCCTGCAGGGCACCCTTGCCGGAGGAGAGGGCCTGCCGGTCCACCGGGACCGCCCCCACCTGCTCGAAGAACCAGTCGAGCATCCGGCCAAGGAGGCCCGTCCGCTTCCACAGGTCGTCCTTGGCGACGAAGTGGACGGGGCGGGGGATCGCGATCGGGATGATCGCCGAGTCGATGTTGGCCAGGTGGTTGGAGGCCACGATGAAGCCTCCCTCGCGGGGCACGTTCTCCACGCCCGTCACGCGCGGCCGCCAAATGCCGTGCAGCAGCGGGACGGCGGCCCTGCGGGCGACGGTGTAGAACAATGTGGGCATCGTGACCTCCCCGGACGTGCTGGACGACGCCCCACGATAGCCGCCGGAGGGGCCCGATCGCGTGTGGTAGAACAGCCACAGCGCAGCGCGCCGCCGCCGGCGGCGCCGGAGTCCTGCGCGGCGCCCCGCCCCGGAACCCGGGAGCCGCCGCCCGCCTCCGCCGAGCCCTCGAGGAGCCCGCCCGATGCCGAAGACCCTGAACATCGCCGTGATCGGTGCCGGAACGATGGCACAGGCCGTGCACCTGCCGGTGCTGCGTCGTCGCTGGGACAGGTTCACGGTGACCGCCCTGGTCGAGCACTCGCCGCGCCGCCGCCGCGAGGCCTCCGAGGTGTGGGGGGTGGCCGAGGAGTCGCGCTACGAGTCGGTGGCCGATCTGATCACCGCGGTGCGCGGCAAGAAGGTCGCGGTGGACGCCGCGCTGCTGTCCACCGACGGCCTGCACGTCAGCGATCTGATGCAGCTGATGCGGCGGGGCATCCCAGTGCTGGTGGAGCCGCCGCTGGGGTTCTCCGCCGAGGAGATCGCCGAGGTCGTCGATTTCGAGCGCATGACCGGGCGTCACCTGGTGATGATGGCCCACTCCCAGCAGTACGACGATTCCGTCATCGCGCTGTCGGAGAAGATCGCCGCGAAGGACGTGCGGATGATCGACCACGAGGTGATGATGCCGGCCAGCCAGCCGCTGTTCGGCTGGGCGCACGTGACCACCTCGGCCTACGACCTGCCCACCGAGGTGCGCTCCCAGCGCCGCAAGTCCCTCCAGGCCGCCGTGGAAGCGGGCGCCGGAGGCGGCGCCACCCAGCGCGACCGCGACCTGTACGTCAAGGGGCTGCTGACCGGTGTGGCCCACCAGGTGGCGGTGATCGAGCGTGCCTACGGGCCGGTGACCCGTCTGGTCGCGGTGCGGCACTGGCCCAAGGGCGTGATCCCGGGGTCCATCGAGATCCTGGGAGAGCTGGAGAACGGCGCACCGGTGCGCCTGGTGTGGCACTACCTGCCGTTCGCCCCGGAGTACTCCGAGCGCATCGAGGTGCTGTCGGCCCGCAAGCGGGTGGACGTGGAGCTGCCGGCCCCGTCGCTGGGCGATCGGCGCTCGAGAATCAGCCTGCGGGAGAAGTCCGCCGGGGCGGTGGTCACCACAGCGAGCACGGCCACTGCAGGGGCGGCCGAGGCGATGTGGGAGGCGTTCCACGCCTTCGTGGACCGCGGCACGCGCCCGATCATGGGTGCGGAGGAAGCACGCGCACAGCTGCTGCTGATGCGCGAGGTGCTCGCGACGATCGTGGAGGCCGACGGACGCAGCCTCGAGCCGGAGCCGGAGCCGGAGCCGGAGCCGGAGCCGGGGCCGGAGCCCGAGGCAGCTGCTGAGCCGGAGACACAACCGCAGGCGGAGGCAGCCGCAGAGCCGGAGCCGGAGGCAGCCGCTGAGCCGGAGCCGGAGGCAGCACCGGAGGCGAAGTCCGCATCCCCGCGCGTCGATGGGATCGAGTCCGAGGTCGAGGTGCGGCCCGCATCCGAGCCCGGTGCCACCGCCGACCCCGGCGAGGGAGACGAACCGCAGCACGCCGCCGTGGGTGCTCCGGACGGTGATGCGCATGCCCCCTCGGCGCCCGAGTCGGCCCCTCCCCAGGACACGGACGACGAGCCGGCTGTCGAACCCGCACCGGTCACCGAGCCGGTGCCCATCACCGAACCCGTCCCGGTCGTGGAGCAGTCCCCGTCTCCCTCCTCGGAGCAGATCGCCGAACCCGCGCCGATTGCGGACCCGGCTCCGGTCGGCGAGCCCGAGCCCGTGACCGAACCGGTGCCCGTCCTCGAGGCGGCCGCCGAGGAGCCGGGAGCTGATCGGCCGAGTGCGCAGGAGCCGCCGGCGGGCGGGTCCCGCCGCTCCCTGCCCACCGACGAGGTCGACGTGTGGAACCTGGACCACGGCCACTCGCACCCTGACGACGACGGGCGCTGAGCCCCTCGCACCCTCCCTCACGCCACGCCCACCAAAAGCGTCGCGGCCCGACCTTCGGTTCACCCCGACTCGTCGCGACCCGACCTTCGGTTCACCCCGACTTGCCGCGACCCGACCTTCGGTTCACCCCGACTCGCCGCGACACGCCCATCGGCCCACCCCGACACGCCGCGACGCGCCCGGGATTCCGTGGCGATCCGAGTCACCTTGAGCCCGGTCCAACAGCCCGCCCGAGCGCTTCGTCCACCACCGGTGGAGCTGCCCCCTGCCTTCGTCCACAGGCTGTGATCGGCGCCGTCCTGCTGTTCCGTGCGTGGGGTGCCTGCTGTGTCCACAGTCCTCCCGGACCGTCCACATCCCGTCAACAGCCCGATGTGGATGACATTGTTGTAGTTCGGTACATCTTGTGGTGCTCCCACCGATCGACCACTAGGTGTAGTGTTGGCGGGGCCGCAGGGATCCACCCCTTCCACCGCCCTCCCAGGGGCAGCCGGCCACCTCGCGACCAACGAGGTGGAAGGCGGGGACGGGGGCCGGAGCCGGCGGCACGGGCCTCCGGGCCGCCCTGACAACCGCATCACCCGTTCCTCCTCGCGCCGCCCCGGCGCGGTGCCCCGAGAAAGGTCTTCCTCCGTGGACATCACCGTGTACTCGAAGCCCCTGTGCGTCCAGTGCGATGCGACCAAGCGCGCCCTGAACAAGGCGGGCATCGCCTACGACGTCGTCGACATCACCGAGGATGCCGAAGCCCTCGCCCGCGTGAAGTCCCTGGGCTACGTCCAGGCGCCCGTCGTCATCACCGGTGAGGACCACTGGTCCGGCTTCCGCCCGGACAAGATCAAGGCGATCGCCGCCGCTTCCGGCGTGCAGCGTCGCGCCGCCGCCATCTGAGAGACCGCGCAGGAGGCATCGGCGTGGGCACCCTCGTCTATTTCTCCTCGGTGTCGGAGAACACCCACCGCTTCGTCGAGAAGCTCGGGATCCCCGCGCACCGCATCCCTCTCTACGCCAAGGAGGAGCCCCTCGTCATGGACGAGGAGTTCGTCCTGATGGTCCCGACCTACGGCGGCGGCAACCACGGTGGCGCCGTCCCCAAGCAGGTCATCAAGTTCCTCAACGACAAGCGCAACCGGGACCTGATCCGGGGCGTCATCACCGGTGGCAACACCAACTTCGGCGAGGCCTACTGCATCGCGGGGGACATCATCTCCGCCAAGTGCAAGGTCCCCCACATGTACAAGTTCGAACTGCTGGGCACTGCACGGGACGTGCAGAAGGTCCACGACGGATTGGAAGAGTTTTGGCGACACTGACCGAGATGCCCCCGGCCGAGCACCACAAGCAGCTGGACTACCACGCGCTCAACGCGATGCTGAACCTGTACGGACCGGACGGCAAGATCCAGTTCGAGAAGGATCGCCTGGCCGCCCGCGAGTACTTCCTGCAGCACGTGAACCCCAACACGGTGTTCTTCCACTCGCTGCGCGAGAAGCTCGACTACCTGGTGGAGAACAAGTACTACGAGCCCGAGGTGCTCGCGCAGTACGACTTCTCCTTCGTGGAGTCGCTGTCCGAGCAGGCCTACGCCAAGAAGTTCCGCTTCCCCACCTTCCTGGGCGCCTTCAAGTACTACACCTCGTACACCCTGAAGACCTTCGACGGGAAGCGCTACCTGGAGCGCTTCGAGGACCGCGTGGTGATGGTGGCCCTGACCCTCGCCCGCGGCGACGAGCAGCTCGCCCGGAACCTGGTCGAGGAGATCCTGGACGGCCGCTTCCAGCCGGCCACCCCCACCTTCCTCAACGCCGGCAAGGCGCAGCGCGGTGAGCTGGTCTCCTGCTTCCTGCTGCGCATCGAGGACAACATGGAGTCCATCGGCCGCTCCATCAACTCCGCCCTGCAGCTGTCCAAGCGCGGCGGCGGCGTAGCGCTGCTGCTGAGCAACCTGCGCGAGTACGGTGCGCCGATCAAGCACATCGAGAACCAGTCCAGCGGCGTGATCCCCGTGATGAAGCTGCTGGAGGACTCCTTCAGCTACGCCAACCAGCTGGGCGCCCGCCAGGGTGCCGGTGCCGTGTACCTTCACGCGCACCACCCGGACATCCTGCGGTTCCTGGACACCAAGCGCGAGAACGCCGACGAGAAGATCCGCATCAAGACCCTCTCGCTCGGCGTGGTGATCCCCGACATCACCTTCGAGCTGGCCAAGAAGAACGAGCCGATGTACCTGTTCTCCCCGTACGACGTGGAGCGCGAGTACGGCAAGCCCTTCGCCGACATCAACGTCACCGAGCTCTACCACGAGATGGTGGACAACCCCGCCATCTCCAAGAAGAAGATCCGCGCCCGTGACTTCTTCCAGGTGCTCGCCGAGATCCAGTTCGAGTCCGGCTACCCGTACATCATGTTCGAGGACACGGTGAACCGGGCCAACCCCATCCCCGGCAAGGTCACCCACTCCAACCTGTGCTCGGAGATCCTGCAGATCGCCACCCCGTCGGAGATGAACGTCGACCTCTCCTACGACACCATGGGCCGGGACATCTCCTGCAACCTGGGCTCGCTGAACATCGCCAAGGCGATGGACTCCCCGGACTTCGCGCAGACCATCGCCACTGCGATCCGTGGTCTCACGGCCGTCTCGGACACCTCCGACATCGAGTCCGTGCCCACCATCGCCGAGGGCAACCGCAAGTCCCACGCCATCGGCCTGGGGCAGATGAACCTGCACGGCTACCTGGCCCGCGAGGCGATCCACTACGGATCCGAGGAGGGCCTGGACTTCACGAACATGTACTTCTACGCGGTCACCTACCACGCCATCAAGGCGTCGATGGAGATCGCCAAGGAGCGCGGGGAGACCTTCTACGAGTTCGAGAAGTCCCAGTACGGCACCGGCGAGTACTTCGACAAGTACACCGACCAGGTGTGGGAGCCGGCCACGCAGAAGGTGCGCGACCTGTTCGCGGCCTCCAGCGTGCACCTGCCCACCCAGGACGACTGGCGCGAGCTGCGCGAGCAGGTGCGCGAGCACGGCATGTACAACGCCTACCTGCAGGCCGTCCCGCCCACCGGGTCGATCTCCTACATCAACCACTCCACCTCCTCGATCCACCCGATCGTCTCCAAGATCGAGATCCGCAAGGAGGGCAAGATCGGACGGGTGTACTACCCCGCGCCGTTCATGACCAACGACAACCTCGAGTACTACGAGGACGCATACGAGATCGGCTTCGAGAAGATCATCGACACCTACGCCGAGGCCACCAAGCACGTGGACCAGGGCCTGTCGCTGACGCTGTTCTTCCCGGACACAGCCACCACGCGCGACGTCAACAAGGCGCAGATCTACGCCTGGCGCAAGGGCATCAAGACCCTCTACTACATCCGCCTGCGGCAGATGGCGATCGAGGGCACCGAGGTCGAGGGCTGCGTGAGCTGCATGCTCTGAGCCGACATCGGCCG
>NZ_JAMBDS010000057.1:0-17887 GCF_025143785.1 Brachybacterium sp. p3-SID1565 | reverse complement strand
GATCGGTGCAGGCTACGTGTGCAGGGTGCGCTCGGATTCGCCTCGATGCACGGACGGGCTCTCCAGCTGGATCGTGGCGTGCTCGAACGCTATCGGGAAGTGCGTCCTGACGCAGACATGGACCTCTTCGAGGATCCGCAATGCGTGGGCCGATTCGAAGCACTCCTCCCCGACGACGACGTGCGCCGAGATGATCGGCAGATTGCTCCCGATCGCCGAGGCATGCAGGTCATGGACATCCTGGACGTGGTCGAGCGCAAGGATGTGCTCACGCACCTGATCGAGATCCACACCCTTCGGGGTGTACTCCATGAGGATCCGCAGCGTCTCGGCCATGATGCGGAACGCGCGGGGCACGATCAGCGCGGCGATGAACAAGCCGGCCAGTGCATCGGCCTGTTGGAATCCGGTCAGCTGGATCACGATCGCGGCCGTGATCACTCCGAGCGAACCGAGGGCGTCATTGAGGACCTCGAGGAACGCGGCACGCATGTTGAGGCTCGAATCCTTGCCTCCGGCCAAGATTAGGATCGCTGCAATGTTCGCGACCAGCCCGATCACGCCGAAGATGAGCAGCTCTCCCGAGGCGATCTCTGGGGGATCCGTCAGTCGCGAGATGCCCTCAACGGCGGTGTAGGTCCCGACCACGATCAGGAGCGTGGCCTGGGCCAAGGCTGCCAGTACCTCGATGCGAGCAAAACCCCAGGTCCGGCTGCTGCTGGCCGGGCGCAGCATCATGGTCGCCGCGATCAGCGCGACCAGTAGTCCGGAGGCGTCGACGAGGGCGTGCGCCGTGTCCGTGAGCAGGGCAAGACTTCCGGTGACGACACTCCCGACTGCTTGCGCGAGCACGATGACGGAGGTGATGGCGAAGGCGATGGCGAGTCGCGTCCGGGCGGTGCTCGACCCGCTGCCGCCGTGCGAGTGGTCGTGTCCTGAGTTCATCAGAGGTCTCCGTCCTCGAGGTTCTCGTGGTTGCGGTGGTTCTTCAGGGAGAGGGTGGTCCCGGAGGTATCGAGCAGGTCGTCCGCCACCTCGAGCAGGTCGCTCAGTCGGGGCAGATCGGTGAGGGCGAACCAGGATGCGCGGCCTTCGGTACGCGCGGTGACCAGACCGCAGTCGCGCAGGCACGAGAGATGCTTGCTGACGGTCGACTGGGCAAGGTGCATGTGCTCGACAAGGTCGCGAACTCGGTGCTCACCGGTCGAGAGGTGCTGGAGGAGAGCCAAGCGTGTGGGTTCGGCGAGAGCATGGAAGAGCGCGGCATGGCTGTCTGCCACCTCGAACTGCGGCTCGGCCGGGATCGCATCAATCGTCATATGGCGATGATATCGCCGTGTGGGGTTCTGTAAAGGGGTGGGACTGGACGAGTCGATCCTGGGAGATGAGCGAAGGGGTCGCTGGTGGCACGTCGCTACACTCGATGCGCCCCGGTCATGGGGACAAACCGGCCCGCACGAGGGGTCACCCGAGGAGGAGACGTTCATGACGGCGGACACGACGGCTGCTCGCGGAACCACCGGGACGGCGGTGCGGATCATGCTGGCCAGCCTGTTCGGGCTGCTCGCCGCCGTACTGATGCCACTGGTGGTGCCCGCATTGTTGCCCGCGGCGTCGGCGCACGACACCTTGACCTCTTCGAACCCGGCAGCAGGCGAAAGCCTCGAGCAGGCTCCCGAGGCGCTCGAGCTCACCTACAGCGATGAGGTTCTCAACCTCTCTCCGGCCGTGCGACTGACCACCTCCGCCGGCGAGGAGATCTTCACCGGGACACCCGCCGTGTCCGGCAACACGGCCACGATCGACCTGCCGCCGCTGCCCGCCGATGACTATCAGGTCTTGTGGCGTGTCGTCTCCTCGGACGGCCACCCGATCGAAGGCACGGTCGACTTCACCGTCACAGTCGGTGCCGAGCCCACGGCCACAGCGGACTCCGAATCGGAGGAGCCGAAGGAGAGCGAGGAGCCGACCGCCGGGACGGACGAACCGAGCACGGAAGACACCGCTGCCGAACCGGCAGAGGCTCAACAGAGCGAGGGCGGCCTTCCTCTCGGTATGATCCTCGGCGGCCTCGCTCTGCTCCTACTGCTCGCCGCGATCGGTGCGATCATCGTCCGCCTGCGCCGCAGCCCCGGTGACAACACCGACTGACCATCACGAACCCGATCAGGACAACGCATCACGGCACGCCGCGGCGAGCAACAGAACCCGGCTCAGTACCGCGCTGAGGCGGAACGACCTACGGAGAGTCCTTCGCTGCTCCGTCGCGATCGCGAGATGACCGCGCCGTGCAGGACTGCCAGCGTCAGAACCAGCGCAAGCAGGACCCAGCCACCAAGCCTTTGATCTCCGAACGCATCGGGGCCCCAGGTCCGCCCCATGACTGCGAACCAGTCGGGCTCCACGACCGGGAGCGCCAGCACCAGCAGAAGCGCCAGCCCAGCAAGAAAGCCGGCCCCCACAACCAGGGCCACCCAGCGCTCCCGCCCAGCGACCATGCCACCACCCAGCGCCCTACCCTGGAATGGCAGCGACACAGCAGCACCGGCCACCACAGCGGCAGTAAGCACGACCAGTCGGCCGGGCGCGGTATGCAACCCCGCGCCGAGCGCCGGGGTCAGGTAGATCGCTGCAAATCCCGCCGCGCCGAGCAGCGCCAACACCGCCGGGTGAGCGAGCCACCGACCCGCACGGGAGCGAGGCTTCCAGTCGACGAGCTCGCGCAGTCCCGCCGAACCGTCCGACCGAGGAGCGATCCGATCCCGCACGAGATCACCGAAACGCCCGGCAACCAGTAGAGGCACTGCCACCAGAGCAAGCAGCGCGTGCTGGCTCAGGTGCACGGAGAACTGCACCGGCGCGTACACGCCCGGTGCCCCGTTCGTCACCCAAAAGATGACCACGCATCCCGCTACCCACGCCGAAGTCCTGGCCACGGGCCAGCGTCGCCCGCCAGTGCCCGTCAACGGGCGGCGCAGGTGCACCCAGAGGTAGATGACCGCGAGACCGAGGGCGAGTGCCATTCCGGCGACGTCCACACGCCAGGTCGTCAGCAGCGTCGCCAGCTCAGGCGGAGCAGGCAGTGGATAGTCGGTCAGCGCCTCAGCCGTCGAGGTGACCGGCTCAGGCTCGTCCGGCACCGGAGGCGCCGTGTTCGACAGTGCGGCAGCGAGTCCGGTCGCCGCCGCGATCAGGAAGACTTCCCCCGCGGCGAGCCACAGGAAGTCTCTCCGGCGATCCGAGTCCCGCAGCCGGCCCAGTACCCGTCGGCGCTGCCACCAGCCAGCGCCACCCAGCAGCACCAGCAACACCGTCTTCAGCACGAGCATCCACCCGTACGCGGTGGTCACAAGGTCCAGAGGCGCGGAGAGCCGGACCAGGGCAGAGGCGATACCGCTGGCGGCCAACGCCCCATAACAAGCAAGCGCCAGGACGCTGAACCGTTCGGCGACATCCCTCAGTCGTACTCCGAGCCGGCCCGCAACCAGTACGAGCAGCGCGAGCCCACCCAGCCACACTCCGGCAGCCACGAGGTGCACGATCATCGCGCTCGTGGCCGCCTCATGGGAGGTCTGCCCCGAGGCGTGGCCCGTCATCGACTTCGTCACCAACGCCGCGAACACCAGACTCAGCGAGATCAGCAGCCCCGTACGGGACCTCACGACGATCAGCATGGTCGAGGCAGCGGCGACGAACACCGCCCCGGCAAGCTGGTATTGACCGAGCTCAAGCCGTGTGATGTACATCAGGAGATCGGAGCCGAACCGCGGGGAGAAGGGTGCCTGGCCCGCCGCCAAAGCGTAGCCAAGCACCATCCGTACGACCAGCAGCGTTGACCACACCATTCCCAGGCCCATACCGATATCGAGCGTCCGCTCGTACGCTGGATGGAACCGAGACACGGCAGCGTGTTCCTGATCAGCCTCCGACGCGGACGGCTCCGCACGGCGGGGCAGCACGACGAGCGCCAGCACGAGGCACGCCACGGTCGCGGCACCGACCACATCACCGATGGCATCGACGATCGGCAAACCCCACCGCACCACCGGGCCGGCATCGACGAGCTCCATCGAGACCGGTGCTCCCGCCATGGCGGCCGCGATCACCGTCCAGAGCAGAGCCCACGGGGCCGCAGCACCCACGATGAGGATTCTGGTGCGAATCGAGCTCACCAGCTCGCCCCGCATCGAATCCCGGAAACTGCTGCGCCGACAGGCGAGGCGGCCGTCTCGGCGTCGTTGTCTGCCACTCTGTTCGCCGCACGGGAAGCAACCCGGCGCGTACCGATCCTCAACATGCTGCCCAGTCTCCCGTTCACTGTTGCGCCAGCTACTCCACTAGCCCCGGTCAGGCTAGCCATCGACCGGTGCGCGCTGGAACTCAGACGAGCTCACCATGAGCAAGCCCTCCCCGTTGAACGGTGGGAACTCGTCGGGGCTCAGATCCGGACTCCGCTCGGACGATGCCGACGCGACGAAGTGTCCCGGGTCCAGGTTCCGGGACCGATCTATCGAGCCCGGGACCTGTGTTTGCTTTAGCTGAGTCAGAGGCCGAAAGCTCCGCCACTGACAAGGATGACGATGCCGAGACCGATAAGAACGATGGGGAAGAGGATGTGCTCCCAGCGTTCGAGGACTTCGGCAATCGGTGGGCGAGTGGCGACGAACTTTGCCAGGGCCACCAGGACCGCGACGAGGGCGAGGAAGACGATGCAGTAGGCGACTACGGCGAGAGGTTCCACGCTGAGGAAGACAGGGGTGTACACGCCGATGTTGTCGCCGCCGTTGGCGAGGGTGACGCCTGCGACTGTCCACACGCCGACCTTTTTGCCGGCGACCTTGGCCTCGTCGTCGTCATCGTCGTCGTCTCCGCGCCAGGCCTGCCACGCGGCCCACAGGCCGAGGCCCAGAGGGATGAGGCCGAAGTACGGGATGGCTGCCGAGGGCAGGAACGCTCCGGCGCCGATGGTCACCAGGACCGCGGCACCGAGGATGCCGGCGAACCCGAGGTATTGGCCGACCAGAATGCGGGCGGTGGTGCCGCGCTGGCCTGCCCCTCGAGCGAAGAAGAGGGAGAGCACGATGATGTCGTCGATGTTGGTCGCTGCGAACAGGCCCATCGCCTGTAAGACCGAGGTGAGGATCATGCGCCCTCCCCAGCTGCGTCGCATCCGGGAAGCGAGCAGGCAGGGTCGATGCACGGGGCGTCTTCGTCCACTGCCAGGGTGGCATCGACCAGTGCCGTCAGGGCCTGCGCCAGGTGCGAATCGGCGATCTCATATCGTGTCCGGCGACCTTCGGGCTCGGAGACGACGATCCCGCAATCGCGCAGGCATGCCAGGTGGTTGGACACGTTCGGGCGTGTCAGGTCCAGATCTCGGGCCAGTTCCGCCGGGTAAGCGGGATGGTCGAGCAGGGTCAGGATGATCCGGGATCGAGTGGGGTCGGCCAGTGCGCGACCCAGGCGGTTCATCACGTCGAGACGCGAAGCAATAGTCAGCATGCACTTAACTATACAGCATGCACTGAACACTCCGTCCCAGGCGTCAGGCCAGATCTCATGCCCGTAAGGGGAGACTGCCGGGGGAGAGATTCATTCGGCTGAGCATTGTTCTCAGGGTTCTGCGTCAGTGCCGGATGAGGCGCGGGCCCGGGACGCACCTCACGGTCGATGCCTACTACGTGAGTCCGTGGCGCGCCGAAGCCTCGAGTTCTATATAGCTAAGTTGAAGCTTCGAGGCTATCGTCGTGCCATGTCCGTCGATGAGCTGTCTGCGAGTGCCCAGAACTATCTGAAGGCGATCTGGGGGTTGTCCGAGTGGAGTGACGAGCCAGTGACGTTGAAGCTCATCGCGCAGCGGACCGGTGTTGCCCTGTCGTCCGCTTCGGATGCGGTGCGGAAACTGACTGAGCAGGGTCTTCTGTCTCACGCGAGGTATGGCTCGGTCGAGTTGACGGAGGTCGGTCGTTCGTACGCGCTGGTGATGGTGCGGCGGCATCGCTTGATCGAGACGTTTCTGGTGGAGACCCTCGGGTATCGGTGGGACGAGGTCCACGAGGAGGCCGAGCAGCTCGAGCACGCCGTCTCGGACTTGATGGTGGAGAGGATCGATGACGTTCTGGGTCGCCCCCGGCGTGACCCGCACGGTGATCCAATCCCTGCAGCGGACGGAACAGTGACCGTGCCTGATGCGCGGCGTCTCACCGACGTCGGAGCGGAGGGCAGGTTTGTGGTCGAGCGGATCTCGGACACGGACCCGGCGATGTTGCAGTTCTTCGAGTCCCAGGGCATCGGAGTCGGGGCCACGCTTGTGGTCGCGGCGGGAGCGCCGTTCTCCGATGCGCTGGAAGTTCGTTCTGGAGAAGTGGGCTCGCCAACGTTGCTGGGACGCTCTGCGACAGATGCCCTCTACGTCTCTGCGGGGCCTACCTGATCCTCACGCCGGCGAGCCGTATCGCGTCGATACCGGCGAGCTCCGACCTTCTTGCTGAGCAGGCCGTGCTTGGGACTGATGAGGTAGACGAGTGCGAAGGCGCATCCCTGGGTGAGGACGACGAGGCCGCCGGGTGAGGCGTCGACCCAGTAGCTGATGTAGATCCCGACCACGGAACAGAGTGACGAGAGGGCCGGCGCGATCACGAGCATCCGCCCGAAGCGGTCGGTGAGCAGATAGGCCGTCGCTCCGGGAATGATGAGCATCGCGACGACGAGCACCACTCCCACGACCTGGAGAGCGGCAACTGCGGTCAGCGCCAGAAGACCCAGCAGCAGCGCGCCGAGGAATCGGGGAGACAGGCCGATCGCGTGGGCGTGTGTCGGGTCGAAGGCGTAGAGCGTGAGGTCGCGGCGTTTGAACACCAGGGTGACAAGAGCCACGGTAGCCAGGATCGCGATCTGGACGAGGTCTGCGCGGGAGACGCCGAGGATGTTGCCGAAGATGATGTGGTTGAGGTCGGTCTGGCTGGGTGTGACCGAGATCAGAACCAGCCCGAGGGCGAAGAGAGTGGTGAAGACGATGCCGATGGCGGCGTCCTCCTTCACGCGGCTCGTCCCGCGGACGAGCCCGATCATGCCGACCGCCAGGAACCCGAAGACGACCGCGCCGATGGCGAACGGGACACCGAGGATGTAGGCAATGACGACTCCGGGGAGGACGGCGTGAGAGACGGCGTCCCCCATGAGCGACCAGCCGATGAGCACCAGCCAGCACGACAGCAGTGCGCACACCACGGCAGCGATCACGGTCGTGACGAGCGCACGGGTCATGAAGTCGTAGGAGAGCGGCTCGAGGAGCCAGTCGAGCGGGGTCATGCGGCACCCTCCTGCTGCAGAACGTCCAGGCCGAAGGCGAGAGCGAGCCTCTCGGGTGTGAGGGCCTCTTTCACCGGGCCGTGGAAGAGGATGGTTCGCAGCAGCAGCACGGCGTCGTCGGCGAGCTGCGGCAGAGCATGGAGGTCGTGGGTGGAGACCAGGACGGTACGGCCGTCGTCAGCGAGTGCGCGGAGAAGATCGACGATGGTGGCTTCGCTGCGCTTGTCCACGCCGGCGAAGGGCTCATCCAGCAGCATGATCCGTGCGTCCTGGGCGATCCCGCGGGCGACGAAGGCGCGCTTCTTCTGCCCGCCGGAGAGCTGGCCGATCTGTCGATCGGCGTACTCCGTGAGCTCCACCCTCTCCAAGGCTTCGTCCACAGCGATGCGGTCAGCGGGCCGAACTCGGCGCGTGGCGCCCTGGTGGCCGTACCTTCCCATCATCACGACGTCTCGGACAGAGACGGGGAAAGCCCAGTCGACGTCCTCGCTCTGGGGGACGTAGCCGACGAGTCCTCGCCGCCTGGCCGGCGCCGGCTGCGCGCCATTCAGCAGGACGCTGCCTGCGTCAGGCCGGACCATGCCGGTGATCGCCTTGAACAAGGTGGACTTCCCGGAGCCGTTCATTCCGATCAACCCCGTCACCGCACCCGCCCGCACCGCAACAGATACGTCGTCGAGGGCGAGTACATCGCCGTAGCGGACGGTGACACCTTTGACATCGATCGCCGCTGTCGTCATGAGTCCTCTCCGGTGAGTCCCGCAGCGATGGTGTCCGCATCGTGGCGGATCAGATCCAGGTACGTGGGCACCGGGCCGCCTTCCTCGGAGAGCGAGTCCACGAACAGCGTTCCTCCGAAGCGTGCATTCGTAGCACCCACAACCTGCTGCATGGGGTCGTCGGAGACCGTCGACTCGCAGAACACGGCGGGGACCTCGTTCTCGTCGACGAACTCGATCGCGGAGGTGATCTGCTGCGGGGTCGCCTGCTGCTCGGCGTTGACGGGCCAGATGTACTTCTCGGTCAGCCCGGCATCTCGGGCGAGGTAGGAGAATGCGCCCTCGCAGGTCACCAGCGCTCTCTGGCTGGTCGGAAGACTTTCGAGCTCGCCCGTCAGGTCATCTTGGACCTGCTGGAGCTGCTGCTTGTAGGTCTCCCCGTTCCTCTCGTAGTCCTCAGCGTGTTCCGGGTCGAGATCGCTGAACGCCGCGACCATGTTGTCGACGTACACCTGCACGTTCTTCGGGCTCATCCAGGCGTGCGGGTTGGGCTTGCCCGCGTAGGCGTCCCCCGCGATGTCGATGGGATCGATCCCCTCCGAGACCACGACATGAGGCACATCGACTTCCTCGACGAACTGGCCGAACCACACCTCCAGGTTCAAGCCGTTGTCCAGGATCAGGTCGGCATCCGAGGCCTTCCGGATGTCTCCCGGCGTCGGCTCGTACCCGTGGATCTCCGCGCCAGGCTTCGTGATCGACTCGACCACGAGGTGGTCGCCCGCAACATTCTCCGCGATGTCCTCCAGCACGGTGAACGTCGTCAACACCACCGGCTTCTCTCCGTCGTCGGCAGCATCCGGCCTGGCTCCAGCGGAGCAGCCGGTGAGCACCAGCGCCGCACTCGCAACGACTGCGCCGAGCGCAGCCTTCCATCGTCCTCGCATGTGCATCGGCGACCTCTCTTCGTTCACGGCCACAGGCGTGGCCACTTCCGGACCCTCAAATCGTATGGTTCGGTATGCCGAAGTTACAAACCCGGCGTGGCGTATGGTCGAGGGCTGCCAGGACTGATATCACTACATGTGTCACCCCCGCGGAGTGCAGACCCAACATCTAGTAGTTCGAGGTCAGTCGGATGGGACGACGACGAAGGAGGGATCGATGACGGCAGGCATCGAGCGCGCAGCACCGGGACTCGGAACACGTGACCTGACGCCACAGGAGTCAGCAGATCTCGTGTTCTTCTCCAGCGTCTCCGAGAACACGCTGCGCTTCGTGGAGAGGCTGGGGCGGCCTGCGGTGCGGATCCCGCTCCGCCCCCGTGTCGAGGGGATGGTCCGCGTGTGCCGCCCCTTCGTTCTGGTGGTCCCCACCTACGGCGGCGGCGAGCAGGCCGGGGCCGTGCCGAAGCAGGTCATCGCCTTCCTCAACGATCCCGCCAACCGTGCGCTGCTGCGCGGGGTGATCACCGCAGGCAACACCAACTTCGGCGAGCACTACTGCCTCGCCGGCCCAGTCATCTCCCGAAAGTGCGGTGTCCCAGAGCTCTATCGCTTCGAACTCCTGGGCACCCAGCGCGATATTGAGTGCGTGAACGAAGGGCTCGACCTGTTCTGGCAACGGACAGCCACGACGAACGACAAGAACAACGAACAGAGGAGAACAGCATGACCGCCACAACAGCCGTAGAAGGCTCCATCACCCCTCCAGCATACCGACACGACCCCAGCGCACCGCTGCGTCCGATCAACTGGAACCGCGTGAGCGACGAGAAGGACCTCGAGATCTGGAACCGCCTGACCGCGAACTTCTGGCTGCCCGAGAAGGTGCCCCTGTCCAACGACCACCAGGCCTGGCAAGCACTCGCGCCCCATGAACGAACCCTCACCATGCGAGTCTTCACCGGCCTTACCATGCTCGACACCGTGCAGGCCACCGTCGGGGAGATCTGCCAGATCCAGGACGCCCGCACAGAGCACGAGGAAGCCGTCTACACCAACATCGCCTTCATGCAGTCCGTCCACGCCCGCTCGTACTCCTCGGTGTTCTCGACCCTGACCAGTACCCGAGAGATCGATGAGGCCTACCGCTGGGCGATCGGAAACGACCTGCTTCAAGCGCGATGCAAGAAGGTGCTCCAGTACTACTACGGGCCCGACCCGTTAAAGCGGAAGGTGTCCTCCACCCTGCTCTCCAGCCTTCTGCTCTACGCCGGCTTCTACCTGCCGCTGCACTTCTCCGTGCACGCCACCCTGACCAACACCGCCGACATGATCCGACTCATCCTGCGCGACAAGGCCGTGCACGGCTACTACTCGGGCTACAAGTACCAGCGCGGCCTCGATGCTCACCCCAACCGCCGCGACGAGATGAAGGAGTTCACGTACACCCTGCTCGAAGAGCTCTACGACCTCGAGCTCGACTACTCAGGCGAGCTCTACGAACCCCTCGGCCTGATGGGCGACGTCGCCGCCTTCGTGCGCTACAACGCGAACAAATCCCTCATGAACCTCGGCTACCCGGCACGGTTCACCGCCGAGGAGACGTCAGTCAGCCCAGAGATCCTCGCCGCCCTCGCCCCCAGCGCCGACGAGAACCACGACTTCTTCAGCGGAAGCGGATCGTCGTACATCATCGGCAAGGCCGAGCACACCAGCGACGACGACTGGGACTTCTAGGCACGCAGACTCACCTGTCGGACGCGAAGCGGTACCGCGCATGCCCCGGATCGCTACGACCCGGGGCAAGCACTCAGCGCAGACCGTGCTGCGACAGACCTGAACCCGTCCGCAGGTCTGCCGCAACGGCTCGCCTGGCCACTCGCACTCAGATAGTGCGCCAGTGTGAACTGTCTGCACATAGAGGCCGCTGCGGATCTGACAGCAGTGCTGACAGCAACGCGCTGGTGTCTGGTCGGTTCGCTCGAGTCGCGCCGGGGCCATGACCTGTGAAAACGTGGTCGTTCGCGCGTGTCCAGACGGACTTTTAATCCGCGGGTCGAGGGGTCGATCCCCTCCGGGCCCACCCTGGTCGAAGCCTGTCGTCGGCGACATGGCTGCGTCCTGTGGGGAGTCGACGGGAACTTGGTCGCACACCCGGCCCGTATGGCGGGGAGTGCCTGCCGGCTGCGTCCGCAGGACGAGCAGGGTGTACACGGTGCGAGAACCATGTCGGCGACCCATCGGTGTTGAAGCGCGGTCTCCCCTGCGCGAGTGCCCAGGCGGAGGCGCTGGTAGGCGCCGCTCTATTGACGGGTCCGGCATCCGGGGCAAGGAGCCGAGCGCCGCGTTCTCAGAGGTGGGCGGCAGCGGCCGGGCCGATGGGGCCAGTGCCGATGACGACCAGGGAGGCGAGTTCGATGCGGTGGCGAGGTCGGGCCGTGTCGCTGCGGACGCCGTCAGTTCGCGGTAGGGGCGAGGTCGTTCATCAGTGCGCGGACGTGGGCGTCGATGTCGTCTCGCACCAGGCGCATGCGCTCCATCCCTTCGATGCCCCGCTGGGAGGGCTCATCGGTGTGCCAGGTGGTGACCGGCGCGGTCATTCCCTCAACGGGTTCAATGACGGCTTCGCCGCCGATGACGATCACGTGATCGACGCTGCGCAGCAGCTCGGGGGTCACCGGCTGCGGGACAGCGCAGGACATGTCCGCGCCGACCTCGGCGATCGCCTCCGCGGACTGGGCATTGATGGCGGTGCCGGGGCGGGTGCCGGCGGAGTGCACCTCGACGGCATCTCCGGCGTGATGGCGCATGAGGGCGGCCGCCATCTGTGACTTACCGCCGTTCTTCACGCACACGAACAGGACTGCGGGGCGTTTCGCGGTCATGATGACTCGACCTCTCTGCTGGTTCATCGGGTGGGAACGGTCGCGTCGCCGGGGAAGAGCCGGCGGCCCATCGCGAGGGCGACGTAGACGAGGGCGACGAGGACCGGGACCTCGATCAGGGGGCCGACGACACCGGCGAGGGCCTGGCCGGAGGTGACGCCGAAGGTGCCGATGGCGACGGCGATGGCGAGCTCGAAGTTGTTGCCCGAGGCGGTGAACGCGACGGTCGTGGACTTGGCGTAATTCAGGCCGATCGCCCGTCCGAGCAGGAAGGACCCCAGAAACATGACCACGAAGTAGACCAGCAGCGGCAGAGCGATGCGGGCCACGTCTCCCGGGGCGGAGAGGATCGCGTCGCCTTGGAGAGCGAACAGCAGCACGATGGTGAAAAGCAGCCCGTACAGCGCCCACGGGCCGATCTTCGGGAGGAACCGCTCCTCGTACCAGGCCCGACCCTTCGCCTTCTCCCCGAGGATGCGGGTCAGGAAGCCGGCGACCAGGGGGATCCCGAGGAAGATCAGCACGCTGAGGACGATCGCGCCGATCGAGAATTCGGCCGACGTGGTCGGCAGCCCTAGCCACGACGGCAGCGCCTGGAGGTAGAACCAGCCCAGGGCACCGAAGGCGATCACCTGGAAGACGGAGTTGATCGCGACCAGCACGGCGGCAGCTTCGCGGTCGCCGCAGGCGAGGTCGTTCCAGATGAGCACCATCGCGATGCAGCGCGCGAGGCCCACGATGATCAGGCCGGTCCGGTACTCCGGCAGGTCGGCAAGGAAGATCCACGCGAGGCCGAACATGAGTGCCGGTCCGACGAGCCAGTTCAGCACCAGGGAGGTCACCAGCAGGCGTCGGTCAGCTCCGATTCTGCGGGTCTCGTCGTAGCGGACCTTCGCCAGGACCGGGTACATCATCACCAGCAGTCCGATCGCGATGGGGAGGGACACGGATCCGATCTTTACCGCCTCCAGGGCGGTGTTCAGGCCGGGGACGAACCGCCCCAGGAGGAGCCCCACGGCCATGGCGGCCAGGATCCATGCCGGGAGCCAGCGATCGAGGAAGGACATCTCCTCCATTACGCGGGGCTGCTCCACGTCCTTGGTGGTCGTACTCATCAGGGCCATGTTCCTTCCATCGACGGTTATCGATGCGTACGCTATGCCCCACATCGATGACTGTCAATGTAAGGTGAGGGCATGTCCACGACGACCGACGCCACAGCCACCGGATTCGCGCTGAGGACCGACTCTGACGAGTGCTGCTCGCTGTCCGCAGGCCCGGTCGACACCGTCGACGCCGAGAGGATCGCCTCCCTGTTCAAGGCGCTGTCCGACCCCACGCGGCTCCGACTCCTCTCCCACGTCGCCGCCCAGGGCTGCGAGTCGGTCTGCGCATGCGATCTCACCGAGCCGCTCGGCGTCAGTCAGCCCACCGTCAGCCACCACATGAAGAAGCTCGTCGACGCCGGCCTGCTCACGCGCGAGCAGAAGGGCCGCTGGGCCCACTACTCCGTCGTCCCGTCCGCCTTTGCCGAACTCCGCGCGTTCCTCGACATCGCCTGAACCTCACCCCCGGTCGGGAGGCTCCCATGACCGCTCGCGCCAGCGTCTTGTTCGTCTGTGTCCACAACGCCGGTCGATCCCAGATGGCAGCCGGGTGGCTGTGGGAGCTCGCCGGGGACCGCATCGAGGTCCGCTCCGCCGGGTCTGCGCTCGCCGACTCGATCAACCCCGCAGCGGTGGAGGCCATGGCGGAGGCTGGCATCGAGATCTCCACTAGAAGCCGAAGATCCTCACCCCCGAATCCGTCCAGGCCTCCGATGTGGTCATCACCATGGGATGCGGCGACGCCTGCCCCTACTACGCCGGCAAGCGGTACGAGGACTGGAGACTCGAGGACCCAGCCGGCAAGGGCGTGGCGGAAGTCCGTCCGGTGCGCGACGAGATCCGTACCCGCATCGAGGAGCTCATCGGCAGCTTGCTGTCCCGCGAGCCACTCGATATTCCAGTCCAAGGTTGAGGAAAGCCGAGCGCACGTGTGACTGGGGCTTCTGGAGACACCGTCCCCAAGGAACAGATGCCGACTCGTCTCGAACACCTCTTGACAGCAGCGCTGACAGCGACGCGGTGGTGTCCGTCGCGCTTCGGGTAGCAGTACGAGCCCTCTGACCTGCTTGTACACGCTCTGCGGCCGGTGCTCTGGCGGACTTTCAATCCGCGGGTCGAGGGTCGGTCCCCTCCGGGCCTACCGCAGGTCAGAGCCGAGATCGCGTTTCGGTTCTTCGCGCTGAAAGGGACTGATGCACGATCAGGTGTCGGTTGCGTGCGTCTCTAAGCGTGGTGGCATTCCCGGGGTGACGTTGATGCGACACCGGCGCGTCAGCGCCTGAGGATTCGAACTAGCTGATCCTGCGCGGCGGTGCCTCAATGCACCGGCCAGCCGTCCTGCAGCGCTGACCTGCTCCGGGGCCCCGCGCACGTCCCGGCCCGGTGCCCGCTTACCGAACTACAGTGGAAGCGGCCGTCGAACCACGGTCGGCGAGCCAGGACTCTGATCTCGACCGAGGAGTGGATCTCCGTGACCGCACTGCTTGATTCCCGCACCGCCCTGGTGACCGGAGGGACCGTCGGCATCGGCGCAGGCATCGCACGCCAGCTCCGCGACCATGGCGCCCAGGTCATCGTCACCGGCCTCACCGAGGACGAATGCTCCCAGGCAAGGGAGGACGGCTTCACCGCCTACGTGCTCGACGTGCGTGATCGCGCGGCGTGCGACGAGGTGATCGCCCGAGCGGCCGACGAGCTCGGAGGACTCTCCGTGCTGGCCTCCAACGCAGGGGTGTACCCGCAGGCCCGCATCGAGGCGATGACCGACGAGGACATCGATCTG
The DNA here is from genome assembly GCF_025143785.1 of Brachybacterium sp. p3-SID1565. Taxonomy (NCBI): domain Bacteria; kingdom Bacillati; phylum Actinomycetota; class Actinomycetes; order Micrococcales; family Dermabacteraceae; genus Brachybacterium; species Brachybacterium sp. p3-SID1565. The sequence continues at coordinate 3,139 of NZ_JAMBDS010000057.1, read as the reverse complement.
ATCTTCGACATCAACGTCAAGGGCACCATTCACGCCGTCCAGGCGGCGATCCCCGCACTGGAGGCATCGGGGCGCGGTCGCATCGTGGTGACCAGTTCGATCACCGGCAACTACACGGGCTTTCCGGCGTGGTCCCACTACGGGGCCACCAAGGCCGCGCAGATGGGGTTTGTGCGCTCCGCCGCGATCGAACTGGCACGCAGGGGCATCACGATCAATGCTGTGCTGCCCGGCAACATCCTGACCCCGGGGCTGAAGGAGCTGGGGCAGGAGTACTTGGACCAGATGGCACGGTCCGTGCCTGCCGGCTACCTTGGTGAGCCGGAGGACATCGGTGCGACCGTCGCCTTCCTCGCCTCGGACGGCGCCCGGTACATCACCGGGCAGGGCATCGTGGTCGATGGCGGACAGATCCTGCCGGAGACCCCGGAGGCACTCGAGGAGATCTGAGCCGTTCGCCGTCGGCCTCCAGGAGTCTTTCGCATCCCTTCCAGTTGGCAGAGACTATGCGGTGGGATGCTTCCCGTAGGGGGAGATCGCCGGTGTCTTGCGAAGAGGCGCCGGCGGTCCACCTCTTTCGCCGTCGCGGCGCATCGTGCGCCGCTGCGCTGTCCATGATAGGGGTAGATCAGGGATGAGGATCACGCGGCCGAGCACGATCAGGACGATCCGACGGGTGAGAGGCACCGCTGCACCAGTGGTCCTGGCATCCTGTGTGGCCCTGGCATTGGCGGGGTGCACAGGCGCGGACACCGGTCCCGCTGCCCCGGACGCATCGCCTGCCTCCTCCGCTTCCGAACCGGCCTCTGAGCCGGCTGCCGTCGCGGCATCGGCGGGCGGGGACTGGTCTGCCACGGCAGCGCAGGTCGCACCGAGCGTGGTCTCGATCTCGGTGCGCACCTCGCAGGGCGGTGGCGCCGGATCCGGCGTGATCATCGACGAGCAGGGCCACGTGGTCACCAACCACCACGTCATCGCCGGGGCCACCGAGGGTGGGCAGATCCTGGTGACGCTCGCTGACGAGCGGGTCTTCGAGGCGTCCGTGCTGGGCAGCGATCAGGCCAGTGACCTCGCGGTCCTGGAGATCGCCGATGCTCCCGCAGACCTGACCCCGATCGAGGTCGCCGATTCCGACGAGCTGGTGGTCGGTGAGCCCGTGATGGCCGTGGGCAACCCGCTGGGACTGTCCGGCACGGTCACCACCGGCATCGTCAGCGCGCTGGATCGTCCCGTGACGGCTGGCAGCGCTGAACCGTCGGCGTCGGGGGCGCAGGAGCCCGTGGTCACCAACGCCATCCAGACCAGCGCCGCGATCAACCCCGGCAACTCCGGGGGCGCCCTGGTCGACGCGAACGGCCAGCTGGTGGGCATCAACTCCTCGATCGCCGCACTCGGCCCCGAATCCGGCAACATCGGCATCGGCTTCGCGATCACCTCACGGCAGATGCGGTCCGTGGTTGACCAGATCCTGGAGACCGGCACCGTCCAGCACGCCTACCTGGGCGTGGGTGTGGGCGACGTGATCGTCGAGGTCGACGGGGCCCAGCGGTGGGCCGCAGGTGTCGCGAACGTGGCACCCGACGGCCCCGCAGCGCAGGCCGGCCTGCAGGAGGGCGATGGCATCCTCGCGATCGACGACGAGGCCGTGGACTCCGCCCTCTCGCTGATCGCGCAGATCCGTGAACGGCCGGTGGGCACCGAGGTCACCCTCGACATCGTCCGCGACGGTGAGGCCCAGGAGGTCACCGTCACCCTCGCCGCGCGGCCCTGAGCAGTGGGCGTCGCGGGTGACTCGGCGGCGGAGCTGACGATGCACGGTCACCCGTCGTGTCGTGCTCGCTCGGGATTACGCTTCGGTAATCGCCGAGGGGAGGACGCCGATGATCCGGTGCCCGTGCTGTGATGGAGGCAGTCGCGGCCCGCGGGGGCAGCCTGCTCGGGGGAGTAGCACCATGATCCAGCCTGTCAGCGTGCCTGCGGGGCGCCCGTTGATCTCCGCGGTCACCGGCACCAACGGGAAGACCAGCGTCGGTACGGCCACCTTGCAGCTGATGCGGGCAGCCGGGTGGAGTGCCGCCGGGTACGACTCCACCGGCATCACCGACGTCGACGGTGTGCTGCACGAGGCGAAGGTGCGGCGCTCGCCCGCCTACCTGCCGGAGCTGATCGACTACCAGGTGCGCCGCGGTGCCCAGGCGATCTCCCTGGAAGCCTTCGTCGGAATCCTGGCGGACGGCCTGTTCGAGCACGTCGAAGTGGATACCGCCGTGTGCACGGGCCTGGAACGGGATCACCTCGACGTGCACGGGGGCGTCGACGGCTACTGGGCCGCCAAGCTGTCACTGTTCGAGAGGCATCTGCGTCCCGACGGGACAGCCGTGCTGGCCACGGACTGTGTGCGCGGCGACATGGTGCGCGAGGCCGCGAGGCGTCGCGGCGCCCGGGTCGTGGAAGTGGGAGAGGGCGGGCACGTGCGACTCACCGACGCTCACGAAACCGATGGACACCTCAGCGGAAAGCTCCATCTGGGCGAGGACCCCTACCCGGTCACGCTTCCCACGGTGCACTCGATCGCAGTGACGAACCTGCTGCTGGCCGCCACCGCCGTGATCGCAGCCGGCGGGTCACCCGAAGCGGTCGTGGCAGGCCTGGAACAGGTGGCCCCGCCGCCGGGCAGACTCGAGATCATTACCCAGTGCGACGGAATCACCGCCATGGTGGACACCGCCCACAATCCCGGAGCCCTGCGCACTGCGCTGACCGCAGTGCGCGAGCGCACCCCGGGGCGAGTGCTGGTCGTGTTCGGCGCGGGCGGTGAGAGGGATCGCGGCAAGCGACAGGAGATGGGAGCGATCGCCGCGCACCTGGCCGACCTGGTGGTGCTGAACGACGACAACCCCCGGCGCGAGCCTCCGCAGCGCATACGGGCCGAGGTGCGCAAGGGATGCCCGGACTGCATCGAGATCCCGCGCCGCACGGATGTGATCCTCGCCGCGCTGGAGATGGCTCGACCCGGCGACACTGTGCTTGTGGCAGGCAAGGGTGATGAGACGGTGCAGCTGGTGGGCACTGGACGCATCCCGCATGATGACCGAGAGGTCATCCGCCAGGCCATGGCGGCCCGCTGAATGCGAGAGCG
>NZ_JAMBDS010000056.1:0-18548 GCF_025143785.1 Brachybacterium sp. p3-SID1565 | reverse complement strand
CGGTTGGGCGGGGACGCAATCCGCTGGATAGGCTCGCGCCATGACCACCCAGACCCCAGCGGCCCCCCCCCCCCCCCCCCCCCCCCCCCCCCCCCCCCCACCCCCCCCCCCCCCCCCCCCCCCCCCCCCCCCCCCCCCGCCCGCCCCGCCCCTTCTGGTGTGCCGTCTCTCGAAGGGCGGCCGGAGAAGGATCAGTAGGTGCTCACCGAGGCGCTGAAGATGCCCGTGGCCAGAGCGATGATCCAGAACAGGATGTTCAGCACCCAGATGATCGCGAAGGCGATCCAGGCCCACTTGGTGAACTTCCGGGCGGTCTCGGGCTCCGTATCGGCCTTGAGGTAGCCGAGCAGGCCCAGCACGCCGGGGATCACGCCGCCGCAGAGGAAGCCGACGATGGTGGCGATGAGGGCGTTCTTCTTGAGGGATGCGACGTCGAAGCCGCCGGTGGGAGCAGTCATGGGGTTCCCCTTCCAAGCAATCTGTCACCGGTTGCGGTGTGCGAACCGGACACTGTGTACCGGGGGTGAGCACCTCCCAGCCGAGGGGGATCGTACCGCAGGTCACACCCCGCGGCGCGATGGGGACCACTCCCCATTGCCGTGCCGTGGTGCCACGGGCAGCGAGGGGTGCTCCGACTGCGACTCAGCCCAGGGTCACCCGGTGCACCAGCACCGTGAACTCCTCGTCCCGGCCTGCTTCGCGGGCGCGCAGGCGCCCACCCTCCAGGGAGATCGGCTGTGCCTGCTTCACCACCACACCGCCCCTGCCGTCCACGATGCCCAGCGCCAGTGAGGTTCCCTGGGCGATGGCCTCCAGCAGTCGGTCGGTGACGCTCAGATCGGCGCCCCCCGCCTCGGCCTCCCGGATGCGGGCCACGGCCTCGGCCGGGGGAAGGCGCAGCTCCGGCCCGTCCACGGTGACCAGGTCCGCCGCCAGGGGACCGCCCGCCAGGGAGTGCGACAGCTGCGCATCGGCCGGGCGCCCGTCGGCCCCCACCGCCTGGGGCGACAGCCCCGCGCGGCGCGCGCACTGCAGGGCGAAGCCGGGATCGGACATGGTCACCGCCACCGTGGGGGCCAGCCGGCGCAGGTTCAGCGCGGTCGCCTCCGCGGCGGCCTGCAGCAGGTCCAGCACCTCGGCCTCGGCCTGCAGCACCGTGGCGGCCCGGGAGACCTGCACCCGGCCGTGGCGGCGCTGCTCATCGCGCACCAGGTACTCCACGGCCTGGGGGAGCGGGGCGCGGGAGTGCTCGCGCAGCAGATCCAGCAGCAGCTCCGGGTCCCCACCCACGCCGAGCGCCCGACGGATCGAGGAGGCGCTGAGGCGCAGCGTCACCGCGCCGCCGCGGGAGACCACCTCCGTCCAGTCCAGCAGCGGCATCAGCTGCTCCGAGGGCCGGCCGGGGATCACCACGGTGAGATCCGCGTCCACCAGCACCTCGGAGACCGGCGGTGGCGCCGACACCTGCAGTGCCTCGGTGAGCCGCCGATCGGCCTGCATCATGTCCTCGTCCAGGGCCAGCACCAGCTGCCCGCCCAGCACGGTCAGCGCACCCGCGTCGACCAGCCCCAGCGCCTCCCCCTCACGCAGCATCGCCGCTGTCTCCTCGGCGATGACGGGGGCGGGGACCAGCGGGAACGCCCACGCCAGGGAGGCCTGCAGGGACTCTGGGGTGGCACTGATGCCGGGGGAGGTGCGCAGGGCGCGCAGCAGGCTGCCGCGGCGGGTGCGCACACCGTCACGCCTCGTCAGATCGGACAGCAGGGGGCGCGCGGTGCCGGAGGAATCCGGGGTTCCCACCACGGCCGCCAGGTGGTGGCCGCGGGCCCATCCCAGGGCCAGCTCGGCCCAGCGGGACTCGGCCGAGCGCTCCCGGTGCGCGTCCCAGTCACGGGTGGGGTGCCACTCCTGCCCGTCGTGGCCGATCAGCCCGACCTGCCAGGCCGTCTGCAGCACGGTCGCGTAGGTGAGCAGATCCGAGCCGGCACGCTCGGCCAGCCGGTTCAGATCGCGCTGCGGGATGCCGCCGCGCCGCAGCACCCCGGGAGGGTCCTCGTCGAAGCCGCGCACGGTGCCCACCAGGCGCAGTGCCTCGAAGGCCCGTTCCACGGCCTGTGCGGTGCGGCTGCCGGGGATGCGCTCGTGCAGGGGAGGGCCCTGCGGGCCCGGTCTCAGAGCGGTGTGGATGCGCCGCACGCGACCCTTGCGCAGGGCCAGGTGGATGCTGCGGGGCAGGCGCAGGGTGCCGTCCTCCTCACGTCGGACGATCCTCGCCTCGAGCAGCTGGCGCGCCAGGTGGCCGTTGCCCTGCACCGTCGAGGGTCCCCAGGCCAGGGTGTCGAGGACGCCGTCGTGCTGCTCCCGGGCAGCCGCGACGATCCGCTCGGCCTCCTGGGGTGTCGGGTCCCCGGCCTCGGGTGCGGCCAGTCCCGCCGGGGTGCGCAGGCCCTCGCGCAGTGGACGGATCAGGTGCAGCTCGTCCTCCCCCCACACCACCGCCAGGGTCTCCAGGCGCTCCACCGCGGTGGAGATGGTGGCCGGGTCGGAGGACACCGCGGCTGCGAGCTCCCGCGGGGAGGCGCCGTCGGGCAGCACGGCCAGTGCCTCCACCAGGTGCAGCTCGGGCAGGGTCAGGGCCGAGAGGGCGCGGCGCGCGGAACCGGCCCCAGCCGCGCGCGCCGCGAGCGGGCCGATGCCCTTGGGCAGGGGCGAGGCGAGATCCGGTCGGGCGACGAGAAGGGCCTCGAGGCGGTCATCGCCGAACCGTCGCAGGGAGTCCGCGAGGGACCGGATCACAGCGGTCATGGTGCGATCCAGCATAGGCTGGTCCGGCTCCGGGCAGGTCCAGCTCGCCCGTGCCGATGCCGACCGCGCCGCTCTCGCTGCGCCGACGGCACCGGCGCTGACGGCCCCGACGCCACCGGAGCCCGCCCCCATAGCCCAACCGGCAGAGGCAGCCGCCTTAAAAGCGGCTCAGTACGGGTTCGAATCCCGTTGGGGGCACGAGGCAGGTCACGTCGGGGGCACGGGGCAGGTCGTGCGCATCAGATCAGGCCCTGCCGCTGCGCCAGGTGCACCGCACGGGAGCGCGAGTCCACGCCGAGCTTGGTGAACACATGCACCAGGTGGCTCTTGACGGTGGCCTCGGTGACGAACAGCTCCCGGGCGATCTCCCGGTTGGTGGCGCCGGTGGCCAGCAGTCGCAGCACCTCCACCTCGCGCTCGGTGAGCCGGGGGAGCGGGGTGCGCATTCCTTGCAGCACCCTGGCCGCGAGCTCCGGTGCGAGCACCGTCCGCCCCGCCGCGGCGTCCAGGATGCCGGCCACGATGTCCTCGGGCGGCACGTCCTTGAGCAGGTACCCGGTCGCGCCGGCACTGATCGCCCCCAGCAGCTCGGCATCCCGGTCGAAGGTGGTCAGGATCAGCACCGCGGGTGCGGGGTCGAGGTCGCGCAGGGCGCGGGTGGTGTCGATGCCGCTCATGCCCGCGCCCAGTCGCAGATCGCACAGCACCACGGCTGGCTCGAGCTCGCGCGCCAGGGCTACTGCCTCCTCCCCGGTCCCGGCCTCACCCACCACGTGCACCGAGGGATCGGCCGACAGCACGGCGCGCAGTCCGCTGCGCACCACAGGATGGTCATCCACCAGCAGCACGGTCGCGGTCATGGCGTCTTCTCCATCGTCGGGCGGGACTGAGAACCCTGGCCCCAGGGTGCAACAGGGGCGGCCCCGGTGCGGGTGCGCGGCACGTGCGGGAGGTGGGCAGAGATGGCTGTGCCCTCGCCCGGGGTGCTCTCGACCTCCAGGTCTCCGCCCAGTTCTCTCAGTCGTTGCCGCATGAAGCGCAGGCCGAAGCTCGCGGTGCCGTCGGCCTGTTCCGGCCCGGGGCCGACGGCCTCCCAGCGGCGCACGTCGAACCCGGTGCCGTCGTCTCGCACGTCCAGACGCACGGAGTCCCCGGCGCCGCTGAGGCTCACCGCTACCCGGGTTGCCCCGGAGTGCCGTCGCACGTTGCCCAGCGCTGACTGAGCAGTGCGCAACAGCGCCACCTCCACCTCGCTGGGCAGCGGCGGCACCTCCCCGTCGACATGGAGCGCCACCTGCATTCCGGTCTCGTCCTCGAAGCGGTCCAGCAGCTGATGCAGTGCCCCGGTCAGGGCATCGTCCTCCAATTGCGCCGGCAGCAGTGCGGCGACGATCCTTCGCACGTCCACCAGGCTGTCCTGAGCCAGCCGCTCCACGCGGTCCAGGGTGCGCGCAGCCTCGGGGTCGGCGGTGCGCTGTGACTCGGCATGGGACAGCAGACGGATTGACGAGAGGCCCTGGGCGACGGTGTCGTGGATGTCGCGGGAGAGCCGGTGCCGCTCCTCGATCGCACCGGAGCGGCGCTGGGCGAGGGCGAGCTCGTCCTGCAGCTGGGCCAGCTCGTGATGCGCTCGTGTCAGCGAGGCCAGCAGGCGCTCCCGCTCCGCCGCCTCCCGCAGCAGCTCCAGGTACCCACGGGAGATCCCGAAGGCGAACACCCCACCGATCAGCGGTCCGAGCACGTTGGCCCAGCTGGTGCTACCGTGGTGCAGCACCGGGGCGACTCCCACCACTACCAGCACGGCCGCTGCGAATGCCAGTCCCCACCACAGCGGCAGCAGGTGACCGGCCAGCAGCCACAGCAGGAACGCCAGCCACACGAACTCCGGCGAGACCGCCACTGCCGCGACCCACACCATCGCCAGGCCCAGCAGCCACCACACCGGCCGGGCTGCACGGGGACCGATCCGGCCCGGCGCGGAACCGCCCGGGGCAGGGCGCGTGGCGATCACGGAACCGGCTGCGTGCCAGCCCAGGATCGCCAGGCCCGCCACGATCGCGGCGGCCGGGGCCACTCCGTCGGCGAGGGCACGCAGCACACCGATCACGGTGAGGGCCACGGCGATGAGGTGCCGGCCCACCTCCATCGCTCTCGCGGTGAGGCCGGCCGGCACCCGACCCGTGCGCTCAGGCCTGCGCAGGGGCGTCTGGACGAGGCTCATGGTCTGATTCTGCGCTGTCGAGCAGGGCATGACCACTTGGGGAGGTCGTGGGCGCGGGGCGCCCCGGCCACCAGATCCGGTCCCCCACCAGGGAGAAGATCGCCGGGACCATCACGGTGCGCACCACCAGGGTGTCCACCACCACGCCCACGCCCACCACCAGGCCCAGCTGCGCCAGGGTGACCAATGGCAGCACGCCGAGTGCCGCGAACACCGCGGCCAGCACGATGCCGGCACTGGCGATCACCCCACCGGTGTGGGTGACCGCCTCCACCATCCCGCGCCGCGTGCCCCAGGCCCCGGCCTCGGAGCGCGCCCTGTGCACCAGGAAGATCGTGTAGTCGATGCCCAGGGCCACCAGGAACAGGAACGCCAGGATCGGCACCTGGGGGTCCAGGGCCTGCTGCTCCAGCAGCATGCGGCTCAGCCACGCGCCGGCCCCGATCGCGGCGACGGTGCTGGCCAGGTTCACCATCAGCAGCAGCACCGGGGCGACTGCCGAACGCAGCAGCACCAGGAGCACCACGAAGGTGACCGCCAGGATCAGCGGCGCCACCAGCAGCAGGTCCGCGCGGTTCCCTTCACGGGCATCCAGATCGCTCGCCACGCTGCCGCCCACCAGGGCGTCGGCTCCATCGATCGCATGCACCTGCTTGCGCAGCTCGCGCACCTGGTCCAGGCTCTGCTCGGTCCCGGGCGCGTACTCACTCGTGACCATCACCGATGCCAGCGAGCCGTCCTCCTTCACTGCCAGGGGATGAGCCCGCACCACCCCGTCCATGCCCTGAGCCGCCTCGACCACCTGCTCGACGCTGCCGGGTGCGGTGACCACGAGGATCGGCGCTGCTTCCCCGGGCGGGAAGTGCTCCGAGAGCACCTCCAGGCCCGCCGCGGATTCCGACTCCACACGGAACCGATCTGCCTGGTCCAGACCCACCGTTGTGCCCAGCAGACCGGTGGCCATCACGCCGAGCAGGGCGAGGGAGGCGGTCAGTGCGATGACGGGTCGGCGCACCATGGCGCCGGCCACCGTGCGCCAGGCGCCGGCTCGGGAGCGGTGACCGCCGCCGTCCACCGTCGGCACGAACGGCCAGAACACGCGGCGCCCGCAGACCGCCAGCAGTGGCGGCAGCACCAGCAGAACCGAGGCCATCGCGATCAGCAGCCCGATCGCGGCCGGGATGGCGAGGCCGCGGGTCAGGGGGATCGCTGCCAGCAGCAGGGTCAGGAGCGCCAGCACGACCGTTGCGTTCGATGCCATCACCGCGGGCGCCACGCCTCGCCAGGCACGGGCCAGCGCTGCACGGTGATCGGGTTCGGCCTGCAGCTCTTCGCGGTACCGGGAGATCAGCAGCAGCGCGTAGTTGGTGCCAGCGCCGAACACCAGGACGCTGATGATGCCGGCGTCGAACTGGAGACCCCAGTGGGCACCCACCGCGGCGGTGACTCGGCCGGCGAGGCCGTCGGCCAGCACGATCACCACCAGCGGCACCAGCCACAGCACGGGTGAGCGGTAGGTGAGGATCAGGAGGGCCGCCACGATGCAGATCGTCACTGCCAGCAAGGTGAAGTCCGCGCCGTCGAAGGCGGAGGCGATATCGGCCCCGAAGGCGGGACCGCCGGTGACCTGCAGGGAGACTCCTTCGATCGCGTGATCCGCAAGGGTGGTGCGCAGGGCGCTGATGGTCCGGGCCGTCTCGGAGTTGTCCGCCCCCACGGTGATCGGGGCGATCAGCAGGGCCGCCTGCCCGTCCTCGCTCACCACCGGCCCCGAGGGGTCAGCTGCCGTGTGCTCGGCGAGAGGGGGCAGCAGGCCGTCCAGTGCCTGCAGATCGTCGGCTCCGAGGGAGCCGCCATCGGCGCGGGTGGCCACCACCAGCACCGACTGGTGGTCTGCATCCGGGAACTGCTCCAACAGGGCACTCACCCGCGCCGATTCGGAATCCACCGGGGCATGGGTGCTGCGCGCCGGGGCATCGGCGCCCCGCAGCAGACCGAACAGCGCCACCATCACCACCAGGGCGAGGGCGAGCACGGTCCACGCACCGCGGCGGGAGGTCAGGGATGAAGAGATCGTGGTCATGCCGGCAGTTCATCCCAGCGGGCCGGGCCCGGGCATCGCGCTGAAGGGCGAACCGGATCTCCATCGAAGGATGGATGCGGGCTCCGCACCGATCGGTGCATGCCAGGGTCACTCAGTCATGTCACCGCCCCCGCGGCGCGAGGACCGCACCACAGGACTGCTCGGCCCCGGGTCACAATGGGAGCATGACCACGCCTGCATCCGCAGATCCCCAGCTCGACCCCCAGCTCGTCTCCCGCATCGACGAGGTGCTCTCCCGCATCGATGCCGCCGCCGCCCGCGCAGGACGCGATGGCGCCGACATCACGGTGCTGCTGGCGACCAAGCTGCGCACCCCCGAGCAGATCGCGCCCGCGGTCGACCTGCTGCGCAGTCGCGGGCGCCTGCTCGCGGTGGGCGAGAACCGGGCGCAGGAGATGGCCAAGCACAAGGACCCGCTGCTGGCAGGCAATGGGGTGCCGCGGCACTTCATCGGCCGCCTGCAGACCAACAAGGCCCGCGACGTGGTGGCGTTCGCCGAGCTGATCCACAGCGTGGATCGCGATGACATCGCCGAGGCCCTGGAGCGCCGCGCCGAGATGGCCGGGCTGCATCGGGACGTGCTGGTGCAGGTCAACACCTCGGGTGAGGAGTCCAAGGGCGGCTACGACCCCACGCCGGACTCGGTCATCCCCGTGGTGCAGCGACTGAGGGGGAGTCAGGTGCTGCGGCCCGTGGGCCTGATGACCATCGGAGCCAACACCAGTGACGACGCGGCGGTGCGGGCATCGCTGCGGTCCCTGCGGGAACTGCGCGAGGAGGTGCGGGAACGGCTGGGCCTGGACGACTTCGAGCAGCTGAGCATGGGCATGAGCGGCGACCTCGAGATCGCGGTCGAGGAGGGCGCCACCATTGTGCGCGTCGGATCGGCGATCTTCGGGCCCCGCCCCGCCTGAGCGCCGGCGTCGGGCCCGCGGGGAGCGTTTCGTGGTTCACACATCGTCATGGAGAAATTGGGTCTGTCATAAATCGTGCTTAAGGTGTGGGCGTTCGATCGACCCCACCTGAGAAGCGGAGGCACCCGTGCACATCCAGACCGTCGCCGTGCAGACGCTGAGGGACCACGAGCACGGAGCTGTCGTCCCCCCGGTGCACCTTGCATCCACCTTCGAGCTCGATGCCGCCACCGATGACGGCGGCTACGCCTACCAGCGCGGCTCCAACCCCACCCGCGCCCAGCTCGAGCAGGTGCTGGCCGCGCTGGACGGTGCCGAGCACGGCTTCGCCTTCGCCACCGGCATGGCCGCCACCGCCGCCGTGTTCTCCACCCTCGAGGTGGGGGACGAGGTGCTACTGCCGACCAGTGTGTACGGAGGAACCTTCCGCTTCGTGGACAAGGTGTTCCCCGCCCGCGGCCTCACCGGACGCTACGTCGACGACCTCGGCGCCCTCACCGATGAGGACTTCACTCCCGCCACCCGCATGGTGTTCGTCGAGACGCCCGCCAACCCCACCCTGCGAGTCACCGATCTGCGCCGCCTGGTCGAGCTCGCCCACCGCCACGGTGCCCTGGTGGCCGTGGACAACACCTTCATGACACCGGTGCTGCAGCGCCCGCTCGAGCTCGGTGCCGACGTGGTGGTGCAGTCGGCCACCAAGTACCTCGCCGGGCACTCCGACCTGCTGGCGGGCGTGGTCACCACCAGTGATCCCGCGCTCGCAGAGGCGTACGCGCTGGCGCAGAAGGCCCAGGGCGGCGTGCTGTCGCCATCGGACTCCTTCCGTCTGATCCAGGCGATCAAGACCCTGCCCCTGCGGCTCGAGCGCCAGCAGGACAACGCCCGGGCCATCGCCGAGTTCCTGCGGGACCGCGACGACGTGACGACGGTGTTCTTCCCCGGTTCCCACAGCGAGCAGGAGGCCCGCATCCACGCCTCCCAGGCCGACGGTCCCGGCGCCGTGCTCTCCTTCGAGCTCGCTGCGGGGCTGGACCGCGTGCGGTTCGTGGAAGCCCTGCGCTACCCCGTGTACGCGGTGAGCCTGGGTGGGGTCGAGTCGCTGATCTGCCGCCCCGCCACCATGACCCACGAGGCCATGACCCCCGAGGCCCGTGCCACCGCCGGCATCTCCGATGAGCTGCTGCGGCTCTCGGTCGGCATCGAGAACATCGACGACCTGCTCGAGGACCTCGCGCAGGCCCTCGCCTCCGCTCGCTGACCCCCGGGTCCAGGTCCCTGCCGCCGGCCGAACCCCAGGTCTGGTCCGGCCCCACCACTGCCCGCTGACCCCGAAACGCCCCGCCCGAGCACCGGACCCACCACCGAAGGACTCTCCATGAACAGCAGCTCTGCTCCCCGCCCGCGCCCCACCCGCCGCATCGCCCTGACCGCCGGCGGCGCCTCGATCGCCGCCCTGCTGGCCGCCTGCGGCTCCGAGGACCCGACCCGCGGAGCGGGCGGCCCCGGAGGCTCCGGCGGCTCGGACGGCGGGGGCGGCGGAGGCTCCGTCGACGAGGACATCCTCGCCCGCATCCAGGAGAACGGCTCGATCCGCATCGGCCTGGAGGGCACCTACCGGCCCTACGCCTTCCACGACGACTCCGGCGAGCTCGTCGGCTTCGAGAAGGACATCGCCGACAAGATCGCCGAGGGCCTCGGCGTGACCCCGGAGTACATCGAGACCGAATGGGACTCCCTGATCGCAGGCCTCGACGTGGACCGCTACGACCTGGTGATCAACAACGTGGGCATCACCGAGGAGCGTCAGCAGAAGTACGCCTTCACCGAGCCGTACGCGCAGTCCATCGGCCGCATCGCCGTGCCGGAGGACTCCGAGGTGCAGGCCGCGGAGGAGCTCGAGGGCAAGCGCGCGGCCCAGACCGCCACCAGCAACTGGGCCCAGCAGATGGAGAAGCTGGGCGCCGAGATCGTCCCCGTCCAGGGATTCGCCGAGGCCATCGAGCTGGTGGTGCAGGGCCGCGTGGACGCCACCGCCAACGACTTCATCTCCTTCCAGACCTACCAGGAGGAGCACCCCGATGCGGCCTTCCGCCTGCTGGACGCCGAACTGCCCACCGACGTCACCGTCGGCGTGATCATGCAGCAGGAGCAGCAGCCCCTCCTGGATGCGGTCGACGAGATCCTCGCCGGCATGAAGGAGGACGGCTCGCTGGCCGCCATCTACGAGCAGTGGGTGGGCCAGGACATCACCCCGGAGGCCTGAGGGGATGCCCGGCTTCCTGGAGCTGTGGCTGCAGTCGCTGCCGCGCCTGCTGCGGGCAGCCGTCGAGGTCACGATCCCGCTGTCGCTGATCTCCTTCGCGATCGCCCTGGTGGTCGCGGTGGTGGTGGCACTGGTACGGCTGTACGGGCCCGCGCCGCTGAAGGCACTGGCCTGGGCGTACGTGCAGGTGTTTCGCGGCACGCCGCTGGTGGTGCAGCTGTTCATCGTGTACTTCGGCCTGCCCAGCCTGGGCATCAGCCTCGATGCGTTCCCGGCGGCCGTGGTCACTCTCGCGCTGAACACCGGTGCCTACGCCTCCGAGGCGGTGCGCGCCTCCATCCTGTCGATCCCGCGCGGGCAGTTCGAGGCCGCCCAGACCTTGAACCTCTCGCGCGCCACCACTTTCCGCCGGGTGGTGGCGCCGCAGGCGATGCGGATCGTGCTGCCCCCGCTGGCCAACGACTTCATCGACCTGGTCAAGGGCACCTCCCTGGTGTTCGCCATCACCTTGGTGGACCTGTTCCAGGTGGGCCGGCAGGTCGCCGGCAGCACTTTCGAGCCCATGGCCATGTACACGCTGGTGGCCCTGATCTACCTGGTGATGGTCTCCCTGCTGAGCCTGGGCCAGAACGTCCTGGAGAAGAAGGTGTCCGCCCATGTCCGCAGCTGATCTGCGCGCTGCCGATGCCCGCAACCCGCTGCGGTTGATCGGAATCCGCAAGACCTTCGGTGACCTCGTGGCCCTGGACGACGTGGACCTCGAGATCGCCCGCGGTCGCACCACGGTGCTGCTGGGCCCCTCCGGATCCGGGAAGTCGACCCTGCTGCGCTGCATCAACCTGCTGGAGAAGCCCGATGCCGGCCAGATCGACCTGGGCTCCGGGCCGATCGACGTGGGCGGACGCATCAGTCCGCGCACGGTGCGGGAGATCCGCTCCCGATCCACGATGGTGTTCCAGCAGTTCAACCTGTTCCCGCACCTGACGGCGCTGGGCAACGTCACGCTGGCCCCCGTCGAGAGCCTGGGCCGCTCCCGTGACGAGGCAGAGGCCCTGGGTCGGGAACTGCTGGCGAAGGTGGGCCTGGCGGAGAAGGCCGACTCCTACCCGGATCGGCTCTCCGGCGGCCAGCAGCAGCGTGTCGCGATCGCCCGGGCGCTGGCCATGGATCCTGACTTCCTGCTGTTCGACGAGCCGACGTCGGCCCTGGATCCCGAGCTGGCGGCCGAGGTGGTGGCGGTGCTGGCCGCCCTGGCGCAGGAGAACCGCACCCTGGTGGTGGTCACCCACTCCCTGGCCTTCGCCCGTCGCGTGGCGGACCGCGTGGTGTTCCTGGAGGGCGGCAAGGTGCTGCAGGACGGATCACCGGAGGAGTTCTTCCGCAGCGACGACGAGCGCCTGCGCAGGTTCCGCGAGGTCATCGGCTCGGTGTGAGAGCACCGAGACCGACACCGCCCACTGGGTCACCCAGGGAGGTGCACCGGGATGCCCTGAGCGAACGTTCAGGTCGCTGCCAGGACCAGAGGACGCGAACCCTATACAGTTGATCCCGACCGGAGGTCAGGACCATCGCCCTGTCCGGGGAACCCCAGGCGATGGCGCGTGACCCCGTCCAGATCCATCTTCCCGAGGAGCATCATGGCCCGCCACAATGTCATCTTCGGCCGTGACCAGGCCGTTCAGCGGGGGCAGTCCTTCAGCAGCCCGCAGTTCGGCCAGTCCGGCCCTCCCCAGGGGACCCAGTGGTCCTCCGACTTCGGTGCGCAGCAGACACAGCAGACCGACCAGCTCGAGGCGATGTACGCCCGCCCGGCGGCCACCGGTCACGACACCGGCCGCATGACCATGCGCGATGCGCTCAACGCCATCACCGCCACCCTCGGCGTGATCATGGTGGTCGGCTTCGTCATCGCTGTGACCCCGCGCCTGCTCGGCGCCGTCATGGGCGAGTCGGGCCTGCAGCTGGGGCTGCTGATCGGCGGAGCCGCCACCATCGTCGGCCTGATCGGCGGTTTCATCCTCGGTCTGGTCAACTCCTTCAAGAAGCAGCCCTCCGCCATCCTGGTGCTCGCGTACGCGGTCTTCGAGGGCATGCTGCTGGGCGGGATCAGCGGTTCGATCGACCTGTACTACCCGGGCATCGCCGTCCAGGCCGTGATCGGCACCCTCGCGGTGGCCGGCACAGTGCTGGTGCTCTTCCGCATGGGCATCCTGCGCACCTCCCCGGTGCTCACCAAGATCTTCATGGTCGCGATGATCGCCTACATGCTGTTCCTCCTGGTCAACATCGGCTTCGTGCTCCTGGCCGGGCAGAGCCTGCGCGATGGCGTCATCGGCCTGATCATCGGCGGCCTGGCCGTGGTGATGGCCTCCTACTCCCTGGTGATGGACTTCGAGGACGTCCAGCGCGCCGCCTCCGGCCACACCCCGCGTGCCTACGCGTGGCGCTGCGCCTTCGGCCTGGCGGTCACCATGGTGTGGATGTACATCGAGATCCTGCGCATCCTTTCGATCCTGCGAGGCAGCGACTGACCTCGGGCGCTCCCGCGTGAAGGTGAGCGCACCCGGGCGCTGAGCCACGGTTCGGTGCTCGCGAAGCCAACGACACTGTGGCCCCCTCCGTGATGCGGAGGGGGCCACAGCTGTGCGTGGGGTGCGGCAATGAGCCGGGGATTCGCCCCCACATGCTGAACTCGGGTCAGGAGGCGGGCTCTGAGCGAGCAGTCAGGGTCTCAGCCCGTGAGGCCGGTGATGGACTCGTAGGCCTGGGCGGCGGCGTCCTCGTGCTCGGTCACGCCGATCGAGATCTCCGAGGAGTACACGCTGGGACCCTCCGGCGTATCCAGCACGACCACGTCGATCCGGGTGGAGTCCGTCTTGGTGAAGTTGTGCTTGCCGAACTTCAGCACGGCGGTGCTGCGATACCCGGGCATCCCCTGGATGGTGACGGCCTCGGTGACCTGATCGTGCAGTGTGCGCTGGGAGGTGTCCCCCCAGATGCTCGCGTTGCCGTACAGGCAGCTCACGAGACGCTCGGCGGCGGCCTTCTCCCCGGGGTACTCCACTCCCGGCTGCCACTCGAGCTTCCCCACCCCGATGGAGGAGACCCAGCTGCCCTCCACCGGAGCCATCGCGGTCTGCGCATCCGTGGTGAAGTGCAGGTAGGTGGTGTTCGCACGGGTGTCGAAGATCGCGGGCGGCGTGATCTCCAGACCACCGCCGCGCAACCGGCCCGAAGGGTTCTTTGAGGTGCGCTCGTTGACGGGGGACCAGCAGTGCCGCTCCTCCTCGATGGGCGTGGTCTCCGGCGGCGTGGTGGTGGCCGAGGCGGTCTCCTCGGTGGTCGTCGCACTGGCACTGTCGCTGACCGTCGTGCTCCCGGTGCCGCTGCCCGCCCCGTTGCCGCCGGAGCTGCGGAACACCAGGAACGCGACGGTGCCGCCGACGATCAGCAGGAACACCAGCGCGAAGGCGATACCGCCGATCAGCAGTGCGTTGCTCCGGCCGCCGCGGCCGTCCGGACCCTGGGCGTACTGCGGGCCGGTGTACGGGGAACCGGTGCTCACCTGACTGCTCCTTCGACTCTCATCCGGCCCTCCCCCTGGCGGCCGGTCACTCGACGACCTCGAGGCTGGCGATGATCTCCTCGAGCCCCTGGACATGATCGGGATGGTCCGCGGCGACGTCCGAGGCCAGGGCACTGGGGCCGTTGGGCCCCTCCACCACGATGGAGGTGACGACGGACGCGCTGGAGGTCTCCAGCATGTCCGGGTCCTCGAAATTGTAGGTGGCCTGCACGATCCATGCCGGGTAGCCGTCCACTTCGATGGCCTCGGTGCGGTAGTCGGTGACCTCAGGATGCTCACCGAAGTGCGAGATCACCCCGGCCGTGGTGGCGTAGCACTGGAAGATCGCCACCGCCGCACGCTCCGAGCCGGGGTAGCCACCCTCGGAATCCGGGAAGACCACGCGCCCCAGGTTCACGACCGAGTACCAGTTGCCCTCGACGTTGCGGCCCTGGCCCTGCACCTCGTTCATGTACGGCATGCTGCCGGAGCCCCAGGGGAAGTCCCAGCCGTCGGGGATCGTGTACTGGAGGTCCCCGCCGCGGATCGTGCCGTTCGAGGACGGGGCGGGCTCGGCATGGTCGGGGACGTGGCAGTCCACCGTCGGCGCCTGCGTGAAGATGGGCGGCGGGGGAGCGAGATCAGGGTCCTCCGGATCCGGGACGTACTCGCTCTGCCCCTCGGCGGTGCGGGGGCCGGTGGGGTAGCCGGTGGGATCCTCCTCCAGCACGCTGCGGAACACCGTCTGGGACAGCACCAGTGCCACCACCGCCAGCAGCAGCACCGTGGCCCCCACCACGGACAGCACCACGGTCAGGGCACGGTTGCGGCTGCGCTGGCTGGGCTCGCCCAGCGTCGCCGGCGTCGCCCGGTCGGCGTAGTCGGGAAGCCCGGTGGGACCGGTGCCGGGCGCGGCGCCCCGCGCGGTGAAGTCGGGCAGCCCGCTGCCGCCGAACCCCCCGCCGTCGGCTGTCCCGCCCCCGGCAGAGCCCGACCTGCGCGGATCCTCAGTCATCGCCACCTCCCCGGCGTCTCGGGGTCGCACCCCTGGTCTCAGGGCCATGCCCCGGGTGATTCTCGCACGATCGTGCCCGATCCGAGCGGTCCAGCGCTCGTTGGTACCCTCCCCCTGTCGGCGCACCCGTCGCCTTCCCGCAGGCCGCCGCCCGAGCCCGGAACCCTCGACCACGGAGATCAACATGCGTCCGCCCCTCGTCCTGACCGTCTCCGCCTCCGATTCCGACGGCGCCGCCGGCATCCAGGCGGACATCAAGACCTTCTCCGCCCTGGGCGTGTACGGGGCCAGTGCGATCAGCATGATCTGCGCGGTCAACACGCAGGGACTGCGCGGCACCCACTACCTGCCAGGGGACGTGGTGCGCTCCCAGATCGACGCGGTGGCCGAGGACCTGATGCTGGATGCCACCAAGATCGGTGCCCTGGGAAGCGCCGCCGTCGTCGAAGCCGTCGCGGAGGCCGTGCGCACCCATCGCGAGCGCCTGGGGTGGATCCTGCTGGACTCGGTGATGATCGGCACCGACGGCGCCCCCCTGATCTCCGCCGAAGGAGCGCGGGCACTGCGCACCGCCCTGCTCCCTCACGTCGACATGCTCACCTCCAACATGGTCGAGGCCGCCCAGCTGCTGGGCACCGCCCCGGCCACCACCATCGACGGGATGCGGGACCAGGCGCTGGCACTGCAGGCGATGGGGCCGGGGACGGTGCTCATCACCGGCGGCCGTCTGGTCGGGGACGACGCCGTGGACGTGCTGGTCCACCCCGGCGGCACCGATCTGCTGCGGGCCGAGCGGGTGCCGGGTCGGCACGTGCGCGGCTCGGGTGCCACGCTCTCCGCGGCGATCACCGCCCAGATGGCCCGCATCCAGGAGTTCGACCGCGCCGGGGAGCTCGGCGAGATCGGGGAGGAGGGCGAGCACGACGACGTCATCACCATCGTGGCCTCCGCCCGCGAGTTCCTGGCCAGCGCCATCGAGAACGCGGAGGACTGGGAGGTCTCGCGCGGCAACGGTCGCGCCTTCGGGCCCGTCAACCACCTGATCACCCTGGACCGCGCCTGACGGAGGGCGTGCTCGCAGCGCCGCTCACCCGCTGCTCACCCGCCTGACCCCAGCAGTCCCCGGCGCTCCTTCAGCGTCAGCATCCGTGCGGCCGACTCCCGTACCCGCTGCTCCTGCTCGGGGCCCCGGGATGCCCACTCCTGGATCGCGTCCACCAGCTGTCCGGTGATGGACGGATCGGCGGTCAGCAGCACGTCCCCGCCGGCGTCCAGGAACCGGGTGGCGCGCTCGGGAACCGGCACCGCGGCCACGGCCTTCGCCGCCCCGATGTCGTCGGTGACGGCGACACCTTCGAATCCCAGCCGACCGCGCAGCAGATCGGTGACCACCGCGCGCGAGAACATCGCGGGAGCCTCGGAATCGATCTGCGCATAGGTGGCGGAGGCCAGCATCACCAGCTCCGCCCCTGCATCGATGCCGGCTCGGAACGAGTCCAGGAACGGGTCCTCGATGGTGGTGGTGTCGTCGATGATCCCCTCCGCGGAGTGATCGGTGTTCTGCTCCACGCGCCCCAGGCCCGGGAAGTGCTTGAGGGTGGCGCCGGTGTCGGCGTCGTGCAGGGACTGGACGGCGGCCCTGACGCAGTCGCCCACGTGCGCGGGGTCGGTGCCGAACCCGCGGCCCAGTCCTCCCACGGGCTCGTTCGCCGGCCCCAGTGCGGGGTCCACCACGTCGGCCACGGGCGAGAAGGCGACCTGGATGCCGCGGGCGGCGAGATCCTCCCCGATGGAGGTGTAGGCATCGCCCACGGCGTCTGTGCCGGCCTCGCCGAGCTCCTCGGCCGAGGGGGTGCGCCGGGCCGCGTCACCGCGCAGCATCCGCACCTGCCCGCCCTCCTGGTCCACGGCCACCAGCGGCGGCACCTCCGGTCGGGAGCCCTCGCGGGCGGCAGCCACCGTCCCGTCCACCTGGCCGGGATCCCGCCACACGTCCAGCAGGAAGATCCCGCCGGCGTGGTGCTCTCGGAGGATCTCGGAGGGGAGGGTGGAGCCCGCCATGATCCCCACCATCACCAGCTGCCCTGCCACCTCCCGTGGAGTCAGCTGCTCGAGCAGCCCGGTGACCTGCTCGGACGGGTCCCAGGGGCCGGGCGCAGGCGCGGTCTGCTCCGTTTCGTCCCCGGAGCCCGTCCCCTCGCCGCGGGTGGGACTCGAGCCCTCCTCCTCACCTCCCGAGGTGGCCTCCGGGTCTGCCGGGAGGACGGGATCGGCTCCGTCGCCCTGCTCCGGCGAGGTGCAGGCGGCCAGGGCGAGAGCGGGGGAGAGGGCCAGGAGCTGACGTCGACGCATGCCCGCAGTCTTCCAGTCCCGCTTCCGGTCCAGCACTAGGTGTCACAAAGAATGTGGCCCCATCGAAGCAGTAAATGGCTGGCCAGAGGTCCATCGGGGCCTCTGGCCAGACCTATCTCACTACTTCTGCCCTCGGCAGCCGGGCTGGGCCTCAGCGCGGCCTGTTTCGACGGCCCTTCACCGCTCAAAGACGCAAAACGGCCCCTGCCCGGGTGTTTCCGGGCAGGGGCCATCGCCGTGTGTGCTACTTCGTCTTGACGCTCCTCTTGCCGGGGGACTTGGCTGTCCGCTTCACCGTCCCAGGGCGTCGCCGTGGGCCCGGTGCGCTCAGAACCGGGTGGTGCCTGAGCGCGTCGCGGCCTGGTGAACTTGCGTTGGCGGTGCAGCGCCTTGGTGGGCCGAGGTTCCCTTGACGCATTGCGTCGTCGGATAGCGGGAGGGATCGAGACGCATCGACTTGGGGTGGTTGGCGCAACGCATCGTGCCTGAGAGCACGGGGTCTCGGTAACGCTGTGTGCCCCGCTCGTAGTTCGGCGCTCCCATGGGAGTGAAGGCGTGGTACTTGCGCCGGTCGTACTGCTCGGCCAAGAGTGCCTCGGCTTCGGCGCTCATGCCGAGTGCATAGCCGCCCAAGGTCCGCAGGTCAGCGGGCAGGGTGTCCTTGAACAGGCCACCGTCCACGAAGACCGTGCCGGGAATGGGGCCTGGCCTCGGGGTGCGCTGGTTCCTGTGGAGATCAAGGACCTGCTCGACGCCCCGGGACCACACCTGGCGTGCCCACTGCTCGGTGTCGAGGTAGGTGTATCCACGGTCGACCAGGACCGTGGTGGGTTTGCGGTCGGCAGCGATCATGGCGTCGATGAGCGCCAGCCCACCCTCCGCCTTGTAGGTGCCAGCAGGGAAGAGGGATGCGACGGACTTCCCGAGCCGAAGCGGGACATCCGGACGTTCGACGGCTTTGTCAACGGCGGGGCGGCTCCACGCGACTGACCGCCTGGTCCCGGGCCGCTACCTCTTCGCGACCCGCGCCTCCTCCAGAAGCACGCTTGCAAGCGCGTACTCGCAACGGTCCCGGTCGAGATCGGGGACGAGGTGGGTGAGGTCCTGCGTGACGCGCTCCGCTGCCCCGAAGACGGCGGAGATTGAAGCGCCCTGGGTTTCGTTCCGTGGTTAGACGGTCGCGGGCGCGGTCGTCGTGGTGCGAGTGTAGGCCGCTTCGACGCTCGCTGGGGTGCGGTAGTCGAGAGCTTCGTGGAGCCGGGCCGTGTTCCACCAGTGGACCCATCCCATCGTGGCAAGCTCGACC
>NZ_JAMBDS010000055.1:0-19531 GCF_025143785.1 Brachybacterium sp. p3-SID1565 | reverse complement strand
GTCATCGATGAGCCGGGCGGGCGTGCTGATCGTTCCCCGGCACGGCCGGGGCAGCGCCCTGGCCGGGGCTCAGGTGAGGAAGCGCGGCACCAGGTCGAAGGTGAGGTACAGCGCGAGGATGCACAGCAGCATCCCCACCGCGAAGGTGAGCGGCGTGAACAGGCTCATGGTGTAGAGACCGGCGACGAACAGCCCGAACAGGAGCACGAACAGCGCGACGCTGAGGACCGGGCTGTTCCCCTGCGAGGTGGTGTTGGTCGCGTGGCTGCCCTGGATGCCCCGCGCATCCGCGTGCGTGCCCTGCGCGCTGTGCTCCGTGCTCATGCTTCCTCCGATGGTCCTGGCCGATGGATCCGCCCCCATGGTAGACCAGCGTCCCGGGTGGCGGGGACAGCCTCCACCGTCGCCGCGGCCTGCTGGCGCACCGCCGCGACCAGCGCGTCGAACACCACGCCCTGGGAGGGATCGAGCTCCGGATGCCACTGCACGGCGATCACCGGGGAGCCGCCGGTCGCCTCCACCGCGAGCGGCAGTCCGCTGGCATGACGGGCCACCACCCGCAGATCCCCGTGCACGTCCCGTGCTCCCTGGTGGTGGTAGGCGGTGACCTCCGCACTGCTCCCCAGTGCGAGGGCGAGGTCGCTGTCGGCGTCGATCCGAGCGGTGACCCGGGTGGGGCGCTCCCCGGTGGCGGGGTGCTGCGGCAGGTCCTCGGGAAGGTGACGGTGCAGGGAGCCGCCCTCGGCGACCACGGCGATCTGCAGTCCCCGGCAGATGCCCAGCACCGGCACGCCCGTGCGTCGTGCCGCCCGGTACAGGGCCGTCTCGAAGGCGTCCCGCTCCGGCTGGGCGGCCATGTCGGTGTCCCGGGGCGCCTCGCCCAGCAGGGCGGGGTCGAGGTCGGTGCCGCCGGAGAGCACGATCGCATCGAGTTCGGCCACTTCCTCGTCGGTCCACTCCTCCTGCGGGGCGATCACCACGGCCCTCGCCCCGGCGGCGCGCACGGCGCGCACGTAGTGCTCGGTGATCACCACGGCGTCGTGGCCCGCCCAGGCCCCGGTCATCATGCGGCTGGTCCCTGCGGTCACGCCGATGAGCGGGCGACGGGGGGTGCGCTGCGCCATGAGTGGTCCTCTCCGCTGGATCCGGTGCTCCGGGGGGTCCGGGAGCCGCTGCGTCGCCGGGTGCGACATGAGCAGTGCACCATCGCGGACCGCCCGCGGCGAAGGAGTATGGCCGAATGTGACGCGGGTGGGGCGGGGCTCTGGTAGGAAAGGCGCATGGACGCCCATCCCTCGGATGTCCTGGTGATCGAGCACGAGGCGGACTGCCCGCCCGGGGTGCTCGCCGACGTGCTGGCCGAGGTCGGTCTCACCCTGCATCTGCACCGGCCCCACTGGGGCGACCAGCTGCCGGTGGACCTGGGCACCTTCGAGGGCCTGGTGGTGCTGGGCGGCGGCATGGGTGCCCGCGACGACGCGGAGCACCCGTGGCTGCCGCAGGCCCGCCGTCTGCTGGCACTGGCCTTGGACCGGCATCTGCCGACGCTGGGCATCTGCCTGGGGGCGCAGCTGGCCGCGAGCGCCCTCGAGGGCCGCATCGGTCACTGCGTCGCCGCGCATCCTGGGGGGAGGCCGGGCCCTGCTGGAGGCGTTCGCCCAGCAGGTGATCACCGACTGACGGCGAGCGCCCTGTTCGCGGCGATGGCCTGCTGGTAGTAGCCGCGCAGCTGCTCGGACAGCACCGGCCAGGTGCGCTTCCTCACCGACTCCAGGGCGGCCGCACCGAACGCGGCGCGCTTGGCGTCGTCGAACAGCAGGTCGGTGGCGGCCTCGCGCATCTCGTCCAGCATGCCCGGGGTGTAGAGCCATCCGGTGCGGCTGGGGGTCACCAGGTCCACGGGGCCGCCGCTGCGCGGGGCGATGACCGGCAGCCCGGAGGCCATGGCCTCCTGGATCGTCTGCCCGAACGTCTCCAGCTCACCGGGGTGGATGAACAGGTCCGCACTGGCCAGGTAGGTCGCCAGGTCCGTGCCGGAGCGGAAGCCTGCGAACCGAGCACGGGGCATGTGGCGGCGCAGGCTGTCCCGCTCGGGGCCCTCGCCGACGATCACCAGGCGCACGCCGGGCATGTCGTGGACCACCTTGAGGTCCTCCACCTGCTTCTCGGGGGCCAGCCGGCCCACGTACAGCACGATCCGCTCCCTGGGCCTGGCCAGCTTCGAGCGCAGTCGTTCGCTGCGCAGCGACGGTGAGAACAGGGAGGTGTCCACGCCGCGCCGCCACAGGTGCACCCGCTCGATGCCGTGCTCGACCAGCTGGTCCCGGGTGGCGGTGGAGGGGGCCAGGGTGAGGGTGGAGCGGTTGTGCACGTCCCGCAGCAGCTGCCAGCTGGCGCTCTCCAGGAACGGCATGCCGTAGCGCGCGGTGTATCCGGGGATGTCGGTCTGGTACACGGCCACGGTGGGCACTCCCAGCTTCTGCGCTGCCACCACTGCCCGACCGCCCAGCACCGTCGGGGAGGCCAGGTGGATCACGTCGGGCTCGAACTCACCGATCCGGCGACGCAGGGACGTGGCGCTGGTGGTGGCGATGCGCACGTCCGGGTATCCGGCCAGGGGCACCGAGGGGATGCGGCGCACCGGGACGCGGCGCCCGCAGGCGGTGCGCAGGGAGGTGTCGGCATGGGGCCAGTGCGGGGCGATGATCGCGACGTCGTCCCCGCTGGCGGTGTGGTGGTCGACGATGCGGAGCACCGAATTGGTGACCCCGTTCATGTGCGGAAGGAAGGACTCGGCTACCACAAGGATCCTCACGGGACCCATCATCCGCCTTGGGGCCGACCCCTTCGCCACCAGGTCGTGACATGCCGACGAAGCCGAGGTGAACTCTCGGCCACCTCGGCTCCGTCGGGGTGCAGCGGAGGCTGCTGCGACTGTGGGCTCACACCCGGGCGGAGGCGATCTCCGCACCGGCCACCAGGGACTCCAGCTTGGCCCAGGCGATCTGCGGGTGGATGCGCCCGCCCAGACCGCAGTCGGTGGAGGCGATCACGCGCTCGGGGCCGACCAGGCGGGCGAAGCGCTCGATGCGCTGTGCCACCAGCTCGGGGTGCTCCACCACGTTGGTGGCGTGGGAGACGATGCCGGGCACGATCACCTTGTCCTCGGGCAGGGTGACGTCCTGCCACACGGTCCATTCGTGCTCGTGGCGCACGTTGGCGGCCTCGAAGCTGTAGTAGCGCGCGTCGATCTCCAGCAGCAGGTCCACGATGTGACGGAACTCGATGTCGGTGGTGTGGGGCCCGTGCCAGGAGCCCCAGCACAGGTGGAATCGGGTCTGCTCGGTGGGCACGTTCACCAGGGCGCGGTTGACCGCGTCCACGCGCTTGCGGGTGAAGGCCACGTAGTCCTCGACGCTGGGCTCGGGGTTGATCTGGTCCCAGTTCTCCGCGATCGACGGGTCGTCGATCTGCACGGTGAGGCCGGCGGCGGCGATCGCCTCGTACTCGGGACGCATCGCCTCCACCCAGGCGTCGAGGAAGGCGTCCTCGTCGCCGTAGTGCTCATCGACGATGCGGCTGCCGGAGCCGGGCGAGAGGGCGGCCAGGAAGCCGCTGTCGTAGCCGCTGGCGTCCAGGGCGGCGCGGAAGTTGGCGACGTCCTGCTCCACCAGCTCGCGGCCCACCTCGGAGTACGCGATGGGGCCGGTGGCCGCCGGGAAGGTGGGCTGGGTGCCCACGGTGATGCCGGAGGTGGGGTCCTGGTAGGCCTCGGCGAAGATGGTCCAGTCGCGGCGGTCCGGGAAGGTGGTCAGGCGCACGTTGCCGGGCTCGGAGCGCACCGGCTCGCTGGAGAAGGGGTCGGCGCCGGTGAGCTCGAGGCCGCTGACCCGATCGAAGATGTAGGACCACCAGGAGCCGTAGTTGACGGCCGAGCCCATCAGGTGCCCGTACTCCCCATCGTTGGGGACGGCGATCCCGATCTGGCGCTGCTTGGCGACCACGTCGGCCACCGCCTGGCGCAGCACCTGGCGGAACTCCTCGGTGGGCTCGGGGGTCAGGCCGTCCTCGCCCACGGGGCGGGCGGCGTTGGCGGCGATCAGCTCGGGGCTGCGGGGCAGGGAGCCGGCGTGGCTGGTGAGGATCTGTGTCATACGTGCAGGCTAGATGGCATGACGCCCCGGTGCGAAGCCGGGGCGTCATGGCCGTTCATATTCGGTGGGCCCAGTTCAGGGCAGGCGGCCGGGGCGGGCCGCCCCGGAACTGCGCCGGAGCAGTATCACTCCGTGGGCCAGGTGGGCACCAGGTGCCGGTCGCCGTAGGCCTGGTCGATGCGGCGCACCGGCGGCCAGTACTTGGACTGGATCCGCATGCGGGCACTGGAGTGCACCGAGGAGTCGTCCCCGCCGTTCCAGATGCCCGGGTACACGGCGGTCTCCCGCGAGTACGGGTGGGTCCAGTCCTCCACCGCGATGCAGTCCGCGGTGTGGGGGGCGTTCACCAGCGGGTTGTCGTCGGCGGGCCACTCCCCTGCCGCGACCGCCTCGGCCTCCTTGGCGATCATCAGCATCGCGTCGACGAAGCGGTCGATCTCCCCGATGTCCTCGGACTCGGTGGGCTCGACCATCAGGGTCCCGGCCACGGGGAACGACATGGTGGGCGCGTGGAAGCCGTAGTCGATCAGGCGCTTGGCCACATCGTCCACCGTGACCCCGGTGCGGGCGGTGAAGGGTCGCAGGTCCACGATGCACTCGTGGGCCACCAAGCCGTTGTCCCCGGTGTAGAGGATGTCGTAGGCCTCCCGCAGCCTCTCGGCGACGTAGTTGGCGGCCAGCACCGCCGAGGCGGTGGCGTGCCGCAGGCCCTCCTGGCCCATCAGGCGGATGTACGTCCAGGTGATGGGCAGGATCGACGGGGATCCGTAGGGCGCCTGGGAGACGGGCGGGCCGCCGTGCACCACGCCGCTGCTGCTGCCGGCCTGCGGGTGCTCGTGCTGCTGCATCGCCGGGTGGCCGGGCAGGAAGGGCGCCAAGTGGGCCTTCGCGGCCACCGGTCCCACCCCGGGGCCGCCGCCGCCGTGGGGGATGCAGAAGGTCTTGTGCAGGTTCAGGTGGGACACGTCCCCGCCGAACTCGCCGGGCTTGGCCACCTCCAGCAGGGCGTTGAGGTTGGCACCGTCGACGTACACCTGACCGCCGGCATCGTGCACCAGCTGGCACACGGTGCGCACCTCCTCCTCGTACACGCCGTGCGTGGAGGGGTAGGTGATCATGATCGCGGCCAGCTGCTCGCCGTGGTCCTTGATCTTCTGCTTCAGGTCGTCCAGGTCGATGTTGCCGCGGGAGTCGGAGTCCACCACCACCACGCGCAGCCCAGCATTGACGGCGGAGGCCGCGTTGGTGCCGTGGGCGGAGCTGGGCACCAGGCACACGTCCCGCTCCGCGTCACCGCGGGAGTCGTGGTAGGCGCGGATGGCCTGCAGGCCGGCGAACTCCCCCTGGGAGCCTGCGTTGGGCTGCAGGGAGACGGTGTCGTACCCGGTCAGGTCGATCAGCCAGCTCTCCAGCTGGGTGATCAGGTCCAGGTAGCCCTCCACGTCCTCACGGGGCGCGAGGGGGTGGATCGCGTTGAACTCGGGCCAGGTGATGGCGGCCATCTCGGTGGCGGCGTTCAGCTTCATCGTGCACGAGCCCAGCGGGATCATGCCGCGGTCCAGGGCGAAGTCCCGGTCGGCGAGGCGGCGCAGGTAGCGCATCATCGCGGTCTCGGAGGGGAAGGAGCTGAACACGGGGTGCTGCAGGAAGGGGCTGGTGCGCACCAGGTCACCCCAGGCGGCCTCGACGTCGATGCCGTCGGCGATCTCAGCGGCGTCCGCGGAGCCGCCCGTGCCCGCCGGGCCCACCGGATCGGTGTCCGTGCCCTGCCCGCCCTCGAGGGGTTCGACGGCCTGCGGCCCGAAGGCGGCGACGATGGCCCGCAGGTCCTGCTCGGTGACGGTCTCGTCCAGGCTCAGCTGGAGGCGATCCGCGTCGATCTCCCGCACCAGGAACCCAGCGCGGGCGAAGTCGGCGACGATGTCGCGGGCCCGGCCGGTGGCGCGCACCTGCACGGTGTCGAAGAAGGAGTCGTGGACCAGCTCGTAGCCGTCGGCGCGCAGGCGGGCGGCCAGGGCCGCGGTGCGCTCGGCGACCTGGCGACCGATCCGGGCCAGGCCCTCGGGGCCGTGGTAGACGGCGTACATCGCGGCCATCACGGCCAGCAGCACCTGGGCGGTGGTGATGGCGCTGGTGGCCTTCTCGCGGCGGATGTGCTGCTCACGTGTCTGCAGGGACAGGCGGTAGGCAGGGTTGCCGTCGGCGTCCACCGAGACGCCCACCAGGCGGCCCGGCAGCTGCCGCTCCAGTCCCTTGCGTACCGCCACGAAGCCGGCGTGGGGCCCGCCGAAGCCCAGCGGGATCCCGAAGCGCTGGGAGGTGCCCACGGTGACATCGGCCCCCATCTCGCCCGGGGTGCGCAGCTGGGTCAGCGCCAGCAGGTCCGCGGAGACCACCGAGATGGCGCCGGCCTCCTTGACCGCGGCGATCACCTCACTGGGATTCCACACGCGGCCCGAGGCGCCCGGGTACTGCACCAGTGCGCCGAAGAACTCGCCTTCGGCCAGGCCCTCGGCACCGGCGTTGGCGAAGTCGACCTCGCGCAGCTCGATCCCGAGCCCCTTGGCGCGGCCGGCCAGCACCTCCTTGGTGGTGGGCAGGGCGTCGGCGTCCACCAGGAACACCGGGGGCTTGCGCCGGGCGGCCCGGCGGGCCAGCATCAGCGCCTCCGCGGCCGAGGTGGACTCATCCAGGGTGGAGGCGTTGGAGACGTCCATGCCGGTGAGGTCGCAGATCATGGTCTGGAACGTCAGCAGCGCCTCCAGGCGGCCCTGCGAGATCTCCGGCTGGTACGGCGTGTACGCGGTGTACCAGGCGGGGTTCTCCAGCACGTTGCGCTGGATCACCGCCGGGGTGTGGGTGCCGTAGTACCCCAAGCCCAGCAGGGAGCGACGCACCGTGTTGCGGCGGGCCAGAGCTCGCAGCTCCTCGAGGGCGGCCGCCTCCCCCACGCCCGGCGGCACCACACCGCGCGTTTCGGGCTCGAGCAGGATGGTGCCAGGCACCGCCCGGGTCAGCATCTCGTCGAGGGAGTCGAAGCCCAGCACATCGAGCATGTGGCGCTGGGCGTCGGAATCGGTGCCGACGTGGCGGCGGACGAAGGAGTCGTGGGCGAGCACGGACGGATCTGTCATGGAGCGGGTACCCCTGGAGGATCGAGCGGCGGACGGGGGCGGCGAGCTGCGGACGGGCGAATCAGCCCTTGGTGAGCTGGGCGTACTCCTCGGCGGTGAGGAGATCCTCGGGCAGGTCCCCGGTGCGCACCTTGATCAGCCAGCCCTCGTCGAAGGGCGAGGAGTTCACCAGCTCGGGGGCGTCCACGACCTCCTGGTTCACCTCCACCACGCTGCCGTCGATCGGCGAGTACAGGTCGGAGACGGACTTGGTGGACTCGATCTCGCCCATCACGGTGCCGGCGCTGATCTCGTCGTCCACCTCGGGCAGGTCGACGTAGACCACGTCACCGAGCTGACCGGCGGCGTAGTCGGTGACGCCGACGACGGCCAGGCCGTCCTCGTCCAGGCGCACCCATTCGTGATCCTTGCTGTAGCGGAGATCGTCGGACATGACGGGGTTCCTTTCCAAGCGTGTTCGTGATGATCGGTCGAGCAGAGGTGCAGGGGTCAGGAGCGGGAGTAGAAGGGCAGGTCCACCACACGGGCGGGCAGGTCCTTGCCGCGCACGTCCAGCACCAGCTCGGTGCCGACGGCGGTGAGATCGGGGCGCACGAAGGCCATGGCGATGGGGTGCCCCAGGGTGGGCGAGAGAGCGCCGGAAGAGACCGTGCCCACCTCGGTGCCACCGGTGGTGCGCACGACGGCCCCGGCGCGTGCGGCGCGGCGCCCCTGCGCGGCCAGGCCCACCAGCACGGGCAGCTCGGAGGTGTCAGCGCTCTCCACAGCCGAGCGGCCCACGAAGTCGCCCTTGGACGTCAGCGCCACCACCTTGCCCAGGCCGGACTGCGCGGGGTGCAGCTCGGTGCCGAGCTCATTGCCGTACAGCGGCATCCCGGCCTCCAGGCGGAGGGTGTCGCGGCAGGCCAGCCCACACGGGGCCAGCTTCTGCCCGCCCACGGCCGTCAGGTGGTCCCACAGGGAGGGGGCGAGCTCGGCGCGCACGTACAGCTCGAAGCCGTCCTCGCCGGTGTAGCCGGTGCGGGCCACCAGCAGCTCCGCGCCCCGGTAGGTGCCCTCCAGGAAGCGGTAGTAGCCCAGCGCGTCGATGCCTGCCTCGGTGATGCCGGCCGCCTCGGTGCCCTCGACCGTCAGGGCACCGGTGATGATCTCGGCGCTGGCGGGGCCCTGCACGGCGATCAGCGCGGTCTCGGCGGAGGCGTCGATCACCTCGACGTCGAAGTCGGCGCAGCGCTCCTGCAGGGCAGAGAGATCCGCGGCGGCGTTGGAGGCGTTGGCGACCACCAGGTAGCGGTCCTCGGCGCGCCGGTAGACGATCACGTCGTCGATGACGCCGCCGCTCTCGGTGAGCAGCAGGGTGTACTTGGCACGGCCCACGGAGACGGTGGAGATCTTCCCGGCGAAGGCGTGGTCCAGGGCCTCGGGCGCCTGGGGGCCCTCGATGCGGATCTCACCCATGTGGCTGAGGTCGAACAGGCCCGCGCTCTCGCGCACCGCGGCGTGTTCGGCCAGGTCGGAGCCGTATCGAACGGGCATCCGCCAGCCGGCGAAGTCGGTGAAGGTGGCTCCCAGCCGTTCGTGGACCGCCTCCAGGGCAGTGCTCCGCAGGGCCTGCTCGACCATCGTGCTCCTTCGTCCTCACGGGCGGATCGGGCCGCCGGTCCCCCGACACCTCACCGTGTCACAGGCCTCACTGTACCGCCCCTCGCGGGCCCCCACCATCGGGCCGGTTGGCACTGCTGGAGACCTGTTCAGCTTGTACGGTGGAGGGGTGACACGGGAAGGCACGGACCAGTGGCCGATCAGGATCCGCGGCGAGCGGGTCCACATCCGCGAACCCCTGGATTCGGACAGGCAGGCGATGATCCGCCTGCTCACCGATCCCGTGACCCGGGAGTACCTCGGCGGTGCGGTGGACTACGCCTCCCGCCAGGCGCTGGAGCTCTCTCCCCTGGGGCTCAGCTGGGGCCGCTGGGTGATCGCCTCCGCGGCTGATGACGCGATGATGGGCTCGATCACCCTGGACTACGACCGGGGCGAGCTGGAGCTCTCCTACGCGCTGCTGCCGGAGCACACCGGGCAGGGGTATGCGGCGGAGTCCTGCCTGGCGCTGCTGCGGTGGGCACAGGAGTCGCTGGAGGACAGCACCGTGATCGCCGTCACGCAGACCCGCAACAAGCGCTCGGTGGCACTGCTGCGCAAGCTCGGCTTCACCGTGCGCAAGGGGCTCGAGGAGTTCGGCACCCAGCAGCTGCTGATGGAGCGCTCGCTGAGCGAGCCGCTGCCGGAGCCCGCCGCGATCGTGCAGACCGCTGCCGATCCCCCGCCGCCCGGCCGCCGCTGAGCTCAGGCCCGCAGCACGGGGCAGGTCATGCAGCGCGGCCCTCCGCGCCCGCGCCCCAGCTCGTCCCCGTCCAGTCCGAGCACCTCGATGCCGAGGGAGCGCAGATGGTCGTTGGTGGCGGCCGCCCGCTCGTACGCGACCACCTTGCCGGGCGCCAGCGCCAGCAGGTTGCAGGAGTCGTCCCACTGCTCGCGCGCGGCGGAGTAGGGGTCCAGCGGTGCGGTGATCACCCGCAGGGAGGGCACCCCCATGCCGCGCGCCAGCACCTGGTCCATCTCGTCGGCGGGATGGGCGCGAGAGAGCAGGCGAGCGCCCACCTTCTCGATCACGTAGCTCTCCACCTGGCCCAGCGGGCCGTAGCGCACCATCGACTCCTCGTCGACCACGGTGGTCACGGTGTCCAGGTGCATCATCGATCTGCGCTGGGGCAGGGCCAGGGCGATCACCCGGTCCACCACGCCCGCGTCGAGCAGGCCGGCCGCGAGGTGCTCGGCGCCCACGGCCGTGGTGCGCTCGGACAGCCCCACGGCGACGGTGCTCTCGGACAGCACCATCACGTCGCCGCCCTCCACGGTGCCGGCCCCCGCCTTGCCCGTCTCCGGCGCGAGGACCCGGCGGGGCCCGTCGGGCCCCGTGAACAGGGGGTGGCGGCGATAGAGGGTCTCCAGGTGCAGGCTCTCGCGACGGCGCGCCGTGTGGCGCATCGGGCTCACCGCCGCCACGTCGCCGACCCACATGGACGAGTCGCGGGTGAACAGGTGGTTGGGAAGGGGGTCCAGCACCAGGTCCTGCTCGCCCAGGCGCTGCAGCACGATGGACCGCGGCTGCACCCCCAGCTGCTGCAGCTCGCCGACCGTGATCCCGGCGATCAGCACGGTGACCAGCTGCGTGGAGGGAAGATCGGCGAGCGCTTCGCGCAGGTCCTGGGCGGCGATCGAGCCGAGCACCCATTCGTCGAGGGCTCCGTCGAGCAGCTCGGCGCGCGCCTCGGGTACGTCCAGCACCTCGGTGAGCAGATCGGTCAGCTCCAGCACCTCGGCCCCCTCCCTGCGCAGCAGGGCTGAGAACTCCTCGTGCTGGGAACGGGCGCGGTCCAGCCACAGCACCTCGTCGAACAGGAACCGCTCGCGCGTGTCGGGGGTGAGGCGCTCCATCTCCAGGCCGGGTCGGTGGACGATCACCCGGCGCAGCGGGGAGATCTCGTCGCGCACTCCGCTGCCCGCGGCCCGTGGTGGCGGGGCCGTCGCTCCCGGATCGGCGGTATCGCCCGTGCTGACTGTGTGGGCCATGGCTCCTCCTCGCCGCGCTGCGTCCTGTCCCCGGCACGCTAACAGGGACCCGGCCCGCCCATGGCGGGAGTGACTACCCTGGAGGCATCTGACATCGATCCCAGGAGGCACCCGTGACCGCTCTTTCCATCCCCACCACCGCCCTGGTCGACGGCACCCGGATCCCCCTGATCGGCTTCGGCACCAGTTCCCTCAAGGGCACCGATGCAGTGGAGTCGATCGCGGCGGCCCTGCGCAGCGGCTACCGCCTGATCGACACCGCCGCCCAGTACGGCAACGAGGCCGCCGTGGGCGAGGGCATCCGCGCCAGCGGCCTCGACCCGGAGCAGGCACTGGTGACCACCAAGATCGCCGGTGGCGATCAGGGCCGCGAGCAGGCCCGCACCGGACTGCAGGAGTCCCTGCGCCGGCTGGGAGCCGAATCCGTGTTCCTCACCCTGATCCACTGGCCGAACCCCTCCCGCGGCCTGGCAGTGGAGACCTGGCGCAGCCTGGTGGAGATGAAGCAGGAGGGCCTGACCGCCCACATCGGCGTGTCCAACTTCCGGCCGGAGCAGATCCAGGAACTGGTCGATGCGACCGGTGTGTGGCCGGAGGTGAACCAGATCCAGCTCTCCCCCGCCCTGCAGCGTCCCGAGGCGGTGGCCTTCCACCGGGAGCACGGCATCGTCACCGAGGCCTGGGGCCCGCTGGGCGGCCGTGAGGGCCTCTCGCAGCAGTTCGCGCTGCGCAAGGTCGCCGAGAAGCATGGTGCGACGGGCGCCCAGGTGTCGCTGCGCTGGGCGATCGACCAGGACATCGTGGTGATCCCGAAGTCCTCGGACCCACAGCGCCAGATCGACAACGCTTCCCTGGACCACGTGGCCCTGGACGACGAGGACCGCGCCCTGCTGGCCTCCCTGGACCTGGGCGAGAAGCAGGCCTGGGACTCGCGGGAGCACGAGGAGTGGTGACCACGCGCGGCAGGGGCGTGTTCCGGCCCGGTCCGGAGCACCGCGAGATCGTGTTCCTCACCGGCTCGGGGCTGAGCGCCCGCACGGGGATGGGCACCTTCCGCGGTCCGCAGGGGCTGTGGGCCCTGGACCCGGAGATCGAAGCGGCGATGCACGCCGAGCGCCTTCCGGGCTCCCTGCCGGACCTGTGGCGGGTGTGGGGGAAGATGGCGAAGATCGCCGTGGACCACGGCCCCACCCCGGGGCACCGGGCGATCGCTCGCATGGGCTCACCGGTGATCACTCAGAACATCGACGGGCTGCACCAGGCCGCCGGCAGCGAGGTGGTGGCGGAGCTCCACGGCAGCGCCCTGCATGCGGTGTGCCTGGGTGGGGAGTGCCACTGGCGGATGCCCGTCACCCCGGGCGAGGGTTCGACCGCGACCGACCACGGGGTGCCCGAGGACTGCCCGCACTGCGGCAGCCCTACCCGGCCGGACGTGGTGCTGTTCGACGAGATGCTGCCCGCCCACGCCCTGGACCTGGGGATGCGCCTCGCGCAGCGGGCGGACCTGTTCGTGGCGGTGGGCACCAGTGGCGTGGTGTTCCCGGCCGCCCACCTGGCCCCCCTGGCGAAGACCCACGGCGCCACCACCGTGCTGATCGACATCGATCCACCGCAGGAGCCGATCGTGCGCGCGGCCTTCGACCATGTGATCGCGGCCGACGCCCACGACGTGCTGCCCGAGTGGGAGCGCGCCGCCAATGGCGTGGGGCGCTCCTCGTTCCTGGACCCGTTCTAGATCCAGATCGCCGGATCCACCTGCTCGGTGGGGTGGGCCGCGCCGGTGCGCACCTTCGCCGGCACCCCGATCGCGGTGGCGCGGGCGGGCACGTCCTTGACCACCACGGCATTGGCACCGACCTGGGCCTGGGAGCCGATCGTGACCGGCCCGATCACCCGGGCACCGGCCCCGATGGTGACGCCGTCCTCGACGGTGGGGTGGCGCTTGGTGCGCTCCATGGAGCGGCCACCCAGGGTGACGCCGTGGTAGAGCATGACGTCGTCGCCCACCTCGGCGGTCTCCCCGATCACCACGCCCATGCCGTGGTCGATGAAGAAGCGCCGGCCGATGGTGGCACCGGGATGGATCTCCACGCCGGTCACCGAGCGTGCACCCTGGGCGATCACCAGCGCCGGGAGCTTCACCCCGCGCTTCCACAGGGCGTGGGCGGCGCGGTGGGTCCAGATGGCGTGCAGACCCGGGGAGGTGAGCATCAGGGCCAGGTCGTCGGTGGCGGCGGGGTCACGACGGCGGGCCGCCGCGACGTCCTCCCGGACGGTCGCGACGGCCCCCATCACCGCATCGGTGAGTCTCATCGAGTGGTCAGTCCATGTACTCGGCGTACAGCGGCGTGGTGAGGTAGCGCTCGCCGAAGGACGGCACGACCACCACGATCATCTTCCCGGCGAACTCCTCACGGGCGCCGATGCGGGCGGCGGCCTCGATGGCGGCGCCGGAGGAGATGCCCACCAGAAGGCCCTCGCTGCGGGCCACCTCGCGGGCACGGTTCATGGCGGTCTCGGCGTCGATGTCGAGGACCTCGTCGTAGATCTCGGTGTCCAGCACGGTGGGCACGAAGTTGGCACCGATGCCCTGGATCTTGTGGGGGCCGGGCTTGCCGCCGGTGAGGATGGCGGACTCCTCGGGCTCCACCGCGAACATCTTCACCTCGGGCTTGCGCTCCTTGAGCACCTGGCCCACCCCGGTGATGGTGCCGCCGGTGCCGATGCCGGCCACCACGGCGTCGACCTGGCCGTCGGTGTCGTTCCAGATCTCCTCGGCGGTGGTGCGGCGGTGGATCTCGGCGTTGGCGGGGTTGTCGAACTGCTTGACCTGCACCGCGCCGGTCTCGGCGGCGATCTCCTCGGCCTTCTCCACGGCGCCCTTCATGCCCTTGGGGGCCTCGGTGAGCACGAGCTCGGCACCGAAGGCGCGCAACAGGGCGCGCCGCTCCTTGGACATGGACTCGGGCATGGTGAGGATCACCTTGTAGCCGCGGGAGCTGCCGATCATGGCCAGGGCGATGCCGGTGTTGCCGCTGGTGGCCTCCACGATGGTGCCGCCGGGCTGGAGCTCGCCGGAGGCCTCGGCGGCATCGATCATGGCCACGCCGATGCGGTCCTTGACGGAGTTGGCGGGGTTGTAGAACTCGAGCTTGGCCACCACGGTGGCCTTGACGTCGTCACCCAGGCGGTTGAGCTTCACCAGGGGGGTGCGGCCGACGAGCTCGGAGACGTTCTCATAGATGGTCATGCGGGAGGTCCTCCTCGGTTCGAAGCTGCGCTCGATTCAAAGCTGTGCTTAGCCCGATCATAACGCGCTCACCGTCGGTTCCTGACAGTGCCGAGCGTGGTCATCCCCACCGAAAGGCCCATGCGGGATAGACCTGGGGTTGATCCGCACCCCGCACCCCAACACCTAGTCTCGGCAGATGCTCACCCCCTCCCCTCCCCTGGCCGCTCCCTCCCCGCCCGATGGAGCTCGCCCGCGCTCGTCCGTCCCGACTCCCTCCCTGCTCACGCTGCTGGTGGTCGCCCTGCTGATGGCCCTGTCGGCGGCGCTGGCACCGCCCGCCGCAGCCGTGCCGCCCAGCGACGTCACGATCGACGACCGGGCCGACGCCGTGGACGACGAAGCGCTAGAGGACCGCCTGGCGGCGACGGACTTCCGCCGCGAGGTGGACCTCGCTGTGCTCGTCATCGACGTCACCGAGCTGGACATCCCCGCCTCGCGCGACACGGCGCTGAACGACGCCGTGCTGGCTCACGCCAAGCAGGAGCGTCCCGAGTGGATGGACGGCGACAAGTGGGCCGACGGCCGCGTGATCATCGCCCTGGACCCCGAGAACCGGATCCTGGGCACCTACGGCGGTGAGGACGTGAAGCTCTCCGCGGGCGGCTTCGAGAACGTGCAGGACGAGATGCGCGATCCCGCCCAGGACCGTGATTGGGAGGGCGCCCTGGTGGCCGGGGCCGAGGAATACGCCGAGCTGCTGGACCAGCCGTGGTGGCAGACCACCGCGGCCATCGGCGGTGCCCTTGCGGCGCTGGGCGCGGCCGCGGCGACCGTGCTGGGGATCATCGTCGGGCGCCGGAATGCGCGCGCACGGGTGGCGAGTGCGCGGCCGGGCTGGGACCGGGTACGTGCCGAGCGCGCCGAGACCGAAGCCGCTGCCCGCACCCTTCCTGCCCACTCCCCCTACGCCGAAGCGGTGCTGGACCGGTACCAGCGCTACCTCACAGGGATCGAGAAGGCCGAGCAGCTCGACCAGCAGATCCCCGCCACCCTGCCGTGGGCCTGGGGCCTGCGCGGGCACCAGCGGCGCGCCTCGAAGGACTTCTCCCGCCAGGTGGAGCGACTCGACGCGATCGACGACGACGTCATCGCCGCCAATGACCTGCTGCACCGGATCGGTGACTGGCGCAGCGCCTGGGAACGGGAGCAGGCACCCCTGCGCGACTCCCTGGAGGCCGTCGAGGGCGCCCTGATGCGCAGCGAGGGCGATCTCTCCGAGCGATCACCCGAGGAGCAGGCCGCCGTGGATGCCCTGCGTGAGCAGTGCGACCGCACCGAGGCGGAGATGAACCGCCTCACCCGGCAGCTCGGGCAGGACGAGATCACCCCGGACACCGCCCTGGAGGGACTGGACACCCTGACCGCCGAGCTCTCCGAGCGCGCGATGGCGGTGCGCGAACTGGGCATCTCCCGCATGGCGGAGGACGAGGGCGAGGTGGAGCTGCTGCGCGATGCGAGCGTGTACGTCGAGGACGAGGAGGTGTACGACCGGACACTGCGCGCGCGCCGCCACCAGCGACTGGTCGCCGACGGCGCGGCCGGGAGCGATGGCGCCGACGGCTACGGCACCTTCTGGCACGTCAGCCCGATCCTGTGGCTGAACACCTGGCATTCGCAGGCCGCGGACGAACTGGAGTCGCACCGCAATCCCTCCGGCTCGTCCGGCACCTCGAGCGTCTCGGGCTACTCCTCCTCGAGTTTCTCCGGGGCGGGCAGCTCGAGCCGGTTCTGACCCTCACGACGGGGTCAGTAGACCATCCCCATCACCTCGCGCACCGTCGCCAGGGTGTCGTTCGCGACGTCGTTGGCCCGCTCATTGCCCGCCCGCAGGATGGAGAACAGCTGGGCCGGGTCCTTCTCCAGCTCGGCCCTGCGCTCGCGGATCGGCGCCAGGTGCTCGTTCAGCGCCTCGGCGGTCATCATCTTGAGCGTGCCGGCCCCCTTGTCCCCGATCTCGCCGGCGATCTCCTCCGGGGTGCGCCCGGTGCACTGCGAGGCGATGGTCAGCAGGTTCGCCACCTCGGGGCGTGACTCCGGGTCGTAGGTGATCTGGCGGTCCGAGTCGGTCTTCGCCTTCTTGATGCGCTTGACGGTCTCGTCCGCGCTCATGCGCAGCATCACTGTGTTGCCCAGCGACTTGCTCATCTTCGCCCCGCCGTCCAGGCCCAGGATGGTGGGCGCCTCCGAGAGCAGCGCGTCGGGCTCGCGGAAGACGGTCTGGCCGCCGGCGTAGCGCTCGTTGAAGCGACGGGCGATCACACGGGTCTGCTCGATATGGGGCAGCTGGTCCTTGCCCACCGGCACCACGTTGCCGTGGCAGAAGAGGATGTCGGCCGCCTGGTGCACGGGATAGGTGAGCAGCAGGCCACCCATGGCGGACTTCCCGGCTGCCTGGAGCTCC
This sequence comes from Brachybacterium sp. p3-SID1565, assembly GCF_025143785.1. NCBI lineage: Bacteria > Bacillati > Actinomycetota > Actinomycetes > Micrococcales > Dermabacteraceae > Brachybacterium > Brachybacterium sp. p3-SID1565. Next base: position 2,917 of record NZ_JAMBDS010000055.1, on the reverse strand, counting down.
GCCTTCACGGTGGGGTTGCGCTCCAGCTCGGGCTGCGTGACCAGCGAGAGGAACGGCAGCATCAGCTGGTTGAGGGCCGGAACCGCGGAGTGGGCGAAGACCGTGGCCCGCTCCGGGTCGATCCCGACGGCCAGGTAGTCGGTGAGCAGCTCACGAACGCTGCCGCGGATGTCCCCCACCACCTCGCGATCGGTGATGACCTGGTAGTCGGCGACCAGCACCCAGGTCTCGACCCCGGCATCCTGCAGGCGCACGCGGTTGCGCAGCGATCCGAAGTAGTGCCCGATGTGGAGCGCGCCGGTGGGGCGGTCCCCGGTGAGCATGCGCAGGCCCGAGGGATCGGTGGCGATCTTCTGCTCGAGGGCCTGGCTGCGTGCCTGGGCGGTGTCGTAGCTGGTACGGGAGATCTGGGAGGAGGTCGCGTCGGTCACCGTGCCATGCTAGTCGCAGGGGCAGCAGCGGTGGATCCGCGCACCACCAGCTGCGGCCGCACCACCACCTCGGTGCGGGCGGGGCGGCGGGACCGCTCCCCGCCGGACAGCGCCGTGCGCACCGCGGCCCGCGCCATCTGAGGCACGGCCTGGCGCACCGTGGTCAGCGGCGGGCTGGTGAGCGAGGCCCAGAACACGTCGTCATACCCGACCACCGAGACGTCCCCGGGCACCGACAGCCCCAGGGACCGCACCCCCTCGAGCGCTCCCGCCGCCATCACGTCGGATCCGCACACCACGGCCGTGGCACCGCGCCCCACCAGATCGCGGGAGGCCTCGTACCCACCGGCGTAGGAGAAGTCCGTGAAGGCCACGGGATGGTCCTGCCCGGGGTGCTGGACCGGGGCCTCCTCGAAGGCGCGCAGCTTCTTGCGCACCGGCCAGGTGTGCTCGTCCCCGACCGCCAGGCCCACCTTCTCGTGTCCCAGGTCGTGCAGGTGGGTGAGCACCGAGCGCACCGCGTGGTCGTCGTCCGTGGAGAGGAAGGAGGCGTCCACGTCATCGCGCACCCCGTTGACCAGCACCAGGGGCGTGCCGCTCGCGGTGACCTCGAGGTAGTGATCCACGGGGTCGGACTCCTGGGCGTGGTGCCCGGAGACCACGATGATGCCGACCGCTCCCGCGTGCCGGAAGCGCTGGAACGCCTCGCGCTCGCGTTCGACGGTGCGTGCCCGCACAGAAACCAGGGCGGAGGCGCCGCGCTGGAACAGCTCGGCCTCGATCCGCTCCACCCAGGAGGCGAACACCTGGTTGTCGAGGTCCGGCACCAGCACCCCCACCAGCGGCCCCGACTGCGTCACATCGGGACCGACGTCCCGCCCGAGCTGTCGGGCCACGTCGATCACCGTGCGACGTGTGGTCTCGTTGACGCCCGCACGGCCGTTGAGCACGCGGGACACCGTGGCCTCGCTCACCCCGGCGGTGCGGGCGATGTCGATGAGTCGCGCCTTCACACTCATCCTTCCAGGTCAGCGGGCCGCGTCGCCCGTGTCCGAATCGATATCTGCAAGTTCTTGCGCATTCTTGCACGAATGGGGCGCTTCGTTCTACAGTCCGTAGCGACAGGTCAGAGCCTGCCCGGTCGAAATCCGACCACGATTCAAAGGAGAAGACGTGCAGATCCGTCGTAAGAACTTCCTCGCCCTCAGCGGTGTGGCCGCCTCCGTGACCCTGCTCGCTGCCTGCGGCGGCGACTCCGACACCGACGGCGGTACCGGCGGCGGTGCGTCGGATGCCGGCGGCGCGTCGGATGCCGGTGGCGCCGAGGGCGGCGCCGAGGGCGTTCCCGCCCGCGGCGATGCCGACCTGGTGATCTGGGCCGACGAGCTCAAGGCCAAGTCCCTGCAGGAGCCGGCCAAGACCTGGGCCGATGCCCAGGGCATCACCGTTGAGGTGCAGACCGTCGCCAACGACCTCCAGACCAACTACGTCACCGCCAACCAGGCCGGCAACGGCCCGGACATCGTGCTTGGTGCGCACGACTGGATCGGCAACCTGGTGCAGAACGGCGCCATCTCCCCGGTGCAGCTGCCCGGTGACGCCGCCGACAAGGTGGCCCCGATCGGCCTTCAGGCCGTGACCTACGACGGCCAGACCTACGGCGTCCCCTACGCCGTGGAGACCCTGGTTCTCTACGCGAACAACGCGCTCACCGATGTGCCGGAGCCCGGCTCCATCGAGGAGCTGGTGGAGGCGGCCAAGGCCGGTGGCGCCGAGGTCGTGCTGTCCCTGCCCGTGGGCGAGCAGGGCGACGCCTACCACATGCAGCCCCTGTACACCTCCGGCGGCGGCTACCTGTTCGGCACCGACGCTGAGGGCAACCAGGACCCGACGGATCTGGGAGTGGGCAAGGAGGGTTCCATCGCGGCCGCCGAGAAGATCGGCGCCCTGGGCGCCGACGGCGTGCTGCGCACCTCCATCACCGGTGACAACGCCATCTCCCTGTTCACCGACGGCAAGGCGGCCTACCTGATCTCCGGCCCGTGGGCCCTGGGCGACATCAACACCGCCGGCATCGACTTCACCATGAGTGCGGTGCCGGGCTTCGAGGGCATGGAGCCCGCCAAGCCCTTCGCCGGTGTGAACGCCTTCTACGTGGCATCCAACGGTCAGAACGCCGGCTTCGCGCAGACCTTCGTCGGTGAGGTCGCCTCCAACGCGGAGATCGCCGAGCAGATGTTCCAGTCCAACAACCTGCCCCCGGTCAACCTGGAGCTGCAGGAGAAGCTCTCCGGCGAGTTCCCCGACATGGTGAAGATCGCCGAGTTCGCCGAGCTGGCCGAGCCCATGCCGTCGATCCCGCAGATGGCCGCCATCTGGGGCCCGCTGGGCCAGGCCCAGGCCAACATCGTCGGCGGTGCCGACCCGGCCTCCACCATGGAGGCCGCCGGCGAGGAGATCGCCGGGCAGATCGGCTGATCCCCTCG